>DIJY01000042.1 GCA_002421405.1 Caryophanales bacterium UBA5632
CATTATGCAAAGTGCTAAAATAAAAGTCAGTAGTTCACTAATTTTAGATTATATTAGTTCACGAATAATTCGATATTTTGATTGAGATCATTTGCCAAAGTAAATCAATGTGATGAAACTATAAGGTGTGGGAAAATGAAAATTAAAGATAATGAAGAAATATTGATTCGGATTAAGAATTATGTTCAAGAAATTTTAACTCCCATAATTGTATTAATTGTCATTATTGGAAGTACTTTTTTTATTCTTTCCAAGTTTAAATTAATCAGCCTTCAGAGTTCTGACATCTTAGATATAAGATTAAAAACGATTGCTTTATTGCTAATTTACATATTTGTGTTCAGTATTTTATTATTCTTTCTGAGTAAAAGAGATTTGACTGATTCATCTTTGATTAAGAAATCCCCATACAGTCAGATTATAAACAAGGTTGCACTCTTAATTTTCTTTTCTTTATTTATTTTTCCAGCACTGGTTTGGATAGTATTAATTATCCTTGATTATTTATCATCAAATCTATATATGGTTGGTTCATTTGATTCTTGGCTCAGTTTTTTTGGGTCAATTCTAGCAGGCATCTTAACTGTTTTCTCAATTGTCTATGCTTTCAACCTACAGAAACTTCAAAGAGATTTGGAGATTGATAGAACACAAATCCCTAAATTTCATTTTTATCCTAATTTAAATTTCAAAGAAGACGCGTTTGAATATACAAACGATTTTATCTATAAATCAAATACAAGTAGCATATTAATTAATATGGAATTCATATTAAAGAATAATTCTAGTTACGTTGCGGCTAACATTGAAGTTATTGAATTATATTTCGAGACATTTGACGATTTTTTATTAGGGCTTTCTGCTGATTCAAAAGCAGAAGCTTCACGTGACTATTCCGAGTATTTGAAGACTGAATTATCCAAAGTTGAACTCATTTTAAATGGATTTTCTGAAAAAGTAAGAATTCCATTTGATGTAGAGAAGAAGTTTACTTTAAATAATAAGTATTCTCACAGACTAACTTTGATATTGAGATACAAAAGTCAATTTGGGAAACTATCTTATACTCAGAAAATTCAGTATCGAATTCGAGTTCTATCACTCAATAACTCGTTGTTCAGTTATAGAAACGTTAGAGGTATAGCTACAAGAAACTCATATAGAATTATTCTTACGGAGGAATTGAACAATCTAAGAATTGAATAACCAATAATCAAGTTAGTCATATTGTTTCAGACGGTGGTTCATATGATCATTATCTAAAGTAATGTGAACTTATCGAGAAAGAAATGAAATCATTGCTAGAATTAATTTTAGGAATTAAGGGAATTCAAAAAAAGAATAACGGGGAACTTAAAAAATGAGAAGATTAATCAAAGGATTTGTTGGTATGCTTATAATAATCGCATTATTTTTTCTTGCATTGATGTTGTTGAATACAACTGACCTTGTTAGTCTGAGAACGAACAGTAGTTCTGACACTTCACTAGTTCAAGATCGACTTGTAGAACTTTCAGAATGGACTACGTTAAGATATGACTACAGCAATGTGATTGTAAGTAGAACAGATAAGACTTTAACGGTGTTAGGAAATGATATCGATTTTGCTGAAACGATAAAGTTGATTGAATACTCTGGCTATTTAAAGGCTGGAACAGACATGTCAAAAGTTGAATTAAAGTATGATAAAGAAGCTAAAAAGATAACAGCAAAAGTACCGAGATCAAAAATACTCGATAATGTCGTTGACACGAATAGCGCAAAAGTTGAAGACATCAAGGGAAATTTGTTTTCTGATTACCCGACTCAGATTATTTTTGATGAGATTAACGCAAGTAAATCAGAACTTGAAAAAGAGAAGGTCAGTCAAGGTTTTCTAGATGAAGCAGACAATAGAATTGAACAATTATTGACATCATTCCTTAAGGCGAATGGTTTCGAAGAAGTCGTTATTGAGTACTATTGACAACGAATAGAACTATGAAAGGTCACATCTGACCTTTTTTATGTACACGTATTTGAATCGACTTGACATATACGTTATGGTGTAGTTTAAAGGAGGACTTGTAATACGAATAAAACTGATTCTATGAATGACTTTCTCAGTTTTATATTGCGATATTAGCATTAATGGGTGGCTTATGGGAAGGAAGAGACTTATTCTAGTTAACAATTAGGGGGAAAATGAAATGCGAAAAATACTAATGATTGGATTATTGATTGCAATACTATCAGGATGTGCACAAAAGCCTGAGCAAGTACTGGTAGATTACTTAAAGTTAATGAAATCGAGTTCTATCGAGGCTTTAAGTGATGAAAATCAAAACAGCTATTTTACAGAGGAAACTCCATTTAATGAATACGATCTTACAGACGGCAATGATTCTGAGCAAAGTGAATATACAAAGAAGTTTGCTGATGAAATGCTTCAAATCTTTCAATCATTTGACTACAAAATTAACTCAACAAAGCTTGCTGATGATAATCATGCGACGATTAACGTACAAATAACTACGTATCCACTTGCAACAATGGTTTCTCAAGTCATGTTTCAGGCATTAGGAGTTGCATTATCTGGAGGTTTATCGAATACAGAAGAGTCTGATAAATTCTTCTATGACAGTTTCGTTACAACTAAAGAATCAAGTACAAAGGATTATATCAAGTCAGTAGATGTGTTCATGACTAAAACTGATAATAAATGGTTACTTGTTGGTGGGAATAAAAACACAGCACTAATCAATGCGATCATGGGCGGCTTGATGGACTACTCTGAATCACTAAATCAAACTGCGAATCAAACAAATTCGGGGATGCTCGTAGAGGCTAGA
This sequence comes from Caryophanales bacterium UBA5632, assembly GCA_002421405.1. Classification (GTDB taxonomy): domain Bacteria; phylum Bacillota_I; class Bacilli_A; order Izemoplasmatales; family Hujiaoplasmataceae; genus UBA5603. The sequence goes on from DIJY01000042.1 coordinate 2,832, forward strand.
GGATTGAACCAAAGCGTAATACAAAGTGGAATAGAGTTTGTTGCTCTAAATGTTAGAATCTCTAAGGGTAATGATTATATGAAACCAAGTGAAGGAAATGAGTATATTGTCATTGATATCAATTTGAAAAATCAAAATGCAAACGCATTTGGTGTTAGTAGCATGATGAATTTTGAATTGAAGGATAAAGATGGTAGGACAATGAATCAAAACTATTTTGTAGATTTAAATGGAAGTCTTGATGGAACAATATATCAGAATGAACAAATAACAGGTGAGATAGCTTACGAGGTCCCGAGTGACGATTCTGAACTGTATCTGTACTTTAAGACTGATTACTTTCAGAATAATGCGATAAAGCTGAAGATTCGATAGAATATTTTCTCTATCTTTTGTCTTGAATAAGTTACAATCTTAGGAAAAAGCGTTAAAACACTCAGTTTTATGATGTTATAACAATGTTATAATAAAAACAATGATGTTTTAACGGGGGTATGATCATGCAGTATCCTTTGGATAATTTGAAACAAGGTTCAGTAAGCCAATTCCTTAAAGATAATATTCAGAAAGGCTCAAAACTCCTTGTTGTCTCACCAATATTTACTATATATGCATTTGATGAGCTAAAAGAGATTTTAAAAAGTGTCAAATCAATACGATTTCTTTTTAATGAGCCAACTTTTATAAGAAAGCTTCAGAATAATCAGAAAGAAGTACGAGAATTTAAGCTGGAGATGTCAAAACGTGAAAAGAACGTTTCTGAGTTTCCATACGAAATTAATCTAAAAAATAATTTGGACCAGAACCAAGTCGCTGCTGAATGCTACAGAATGATTGTAGATAAAATGGATGTTCGATCTGTAACGACAAGCAATACGGTTCAAACAAGTAATTTTCTCATTCATGAACAATCACCGAGTTATTTGGTGAATGGTCAAAGTTTGTCTTTCTCGCGTGAAGGACTTGGGTATTACAATCGTCCTAATTTCACCTTTAATATGGTTAGCAGTGAACCTGAAGTCTTGAGTTCATTCAATTCAATGATGGATGATATCTGGAATAACGAGAAGTTAGTTCATGATGTCAAAGAAACCTTGTTATCGTATATTGTGAACCTTTATAAAGAGAATTCACCGGAGTTGGTATATTATCTAACCCTTTATCAAATCTTTGGTGAGAAGCTCAGTTCATTGGATGACATGGCACGAATCAAAGAGCGTACAGGAATTAATAAGACGAAGATATGGAATATGCTTTTTAACTTCCAACATGATGCAGTGGTTGGAGCAATCAAAAAACTTGAATTATACAACGGATGCATTATTGCGGATTCAGTTGGACTGGGGAAGACCTTTGAAGCATTGGCAATTATCAAATATTACGAGTTGCGGAATGATCGCATTCTTGTATTAGCTCCAAAGAAACTGAGAGCCAATTGGGTTGGTTTCAAGCAGAACTCAGTCTTCAACCCTTTGGTTGATGACCGATTCAATTACGATGTACTTTTTCATACGGACTTATCAAGAGAAGGTGGTTATTCAGGCGAAATTGATTTATCGAAGTTGAATTGGGGAAATTATGATCTAGTGGTCATCGATGAATCCCACAACTTTAGAAATAAACCGAATGCGCCTACTCGAAAGACTCGCTATCAGAAACTGATGGAAGATATCATTCAATCGGGTGTTAAGACGAAGGTGTTGATGTTATCAGCTACACCTGTGAATAATGGATTTAGAGATCTTAGGAATCAAATTATGTTCATTACTGAAGATCGTGATGATGCTTTTGCAGAAAATGCTGGAATCAAAAGTATCGCAAATACATTGCGTGTCGCTCAGTCAAAGTTCAGTGAATGGAGCAAACTTCCTCGTGAGGAACAAAAAGCTGAAGATCTTCAAAAGAGTTTAGACTTTGATTTTTATAACCTGCTTAATACCGTTACGATTGCACGCAGTCGTAAACACATTCAAAAATACTATGAAACAACGGGTATTGGAGAATTTCCAACTCGACTGAAACCCATCTCAATAAAAACGGATATTGATTTGAAACAGCGTTTCCCAAAATTGTCAGTGATTAACAATGATATCTTGCGTTTAACGTTACCGATCTATTCGCCATTATTATATGTTCTTCCAATAAAACGTGAAGAATATGAAAGTGAATACAAACAAGTTGTCCAGGAAGGAAAAAGTGCCTTCTTCCAGTCTGATCGTGAAAAAAACCTCGTCAATTTGATGCGAGTAAATCTCTTGAAGCGATTGGAGTCTAGCGTTAGTTCGTTTGCGATGACTTTGGAGCGTATACTTTCTAACATTGACATGACACTTGAGAAACTTGATCGTGTTCAAGACTTAAGTGAGCTTTTGGAAGATATGGACGATGAAGATATTGATGAACTTGAAATCGGTAAAACCATCAAGGTCAAGTTGAAAGATATGGATCAGATCAAATATCGTGATGACTTAGAACAAGATAAAGTAATCATCGAATCCATGTTGAGACAAGCGCGTTCGGTCCAACCGCATGATGATGCGAAATTGAGACGTTTGATTGAGCAAATCGAACAAAAAATATTAAATCCAATCAATGAGCATAATCGTAAGGTCATCGTCTTTACCGCGTTCAGTGATACAGCCGTCTATCTTTATGAACATATTGAAGCATACTTTCTTAAAACACATGGAATTCATACGGGTATCGTTACAGGTTCAAGCTTAGTTAAGTCTAATATACCAAACATGCGAAGTGGCTTTGAGGAAATACTTGCTTATTTTTCACCGAAATCGAGTAAGATGAATCAAAACATTAAAGAAATTGACCTACTGATTGCGACGGATTGTATCAGTGAAGGTCAAAACTTACAAGACTGTGACTACTTAATTAATTACGATATTCACTGGAATCCTGTTCGAATTATCCAACGTTTTGGTCGAATCGATCGTATTGGCTCTACCAATAAGCAAATCCAGTTGGTCAATTTTTGGCCAAACATGGAATTGGATGAGTACATCAATCTAGAAAACCGTGTTCGTGATCGGATGGTTATGGTGGATATAACCGCTACGGGTGAAGATGATCTTCTAAGTGATGAAAGTAAGAATCTGAAGTATCGAAGTGAACAATTGAAACAACTCCAAAATGATGTGGTGGATTTAGAGGATTTGAGTGGTGGTATTTCTATCACGGATTTGACACTTGATGAGTTCTTAATGGCTTTGGATCAATTCATGAAAGCAAATCCCGATGTCCTTGAAGCTTATCCTACGGGTGTCCATGCGATTACGGATATTCCGAAAATCATTCAAGAAGAATTTGAACCAGGGGTTGTCTATTGTTTGAAACAACGTAAGTTTGATCGTGACGTGATTGCAAACAATTCACTCTATCCATTCCATTTGGTCTATGTCAAAGATGATGGATCTATTTTGTATGGTCATGATCATCCAAAGAAGATCCTTGATGCCCTTAAATTGATGGCAGTGGGTAAGAAGGAACCGATTCCTGTTCTTGTCGATCAATTCAATCGAGACACGAAGAATGGAAACGACATGCACCATTATTCGGATCTCT
>DIJY01000049.1 GCA_002421405.1 Caryophanales bacterium UBA5632
AAAGATGATTTGATTATACATGATATTATGAAATTGATTGAACAAACAGTGATGGACTTTATTCATTTGGTGGATTCGAAAGAAGCCGTTCCCGGCGGAGGATCCGTTGCGGCACTGTCCTCGACTTTAGGCGCGTCATTAGGCGGAATGGTTGCGAAACTGACCGTTACCAAAAAGAAATTCTTAGCACTCGACGAAGCCATCCAAAAAGAATTTCACAAGAAAGCGGATACGCTAGAAAAAGTGAAAGTTGATCTTTCAAGTTTGGTTGACAAAGATACTGAAGCCTACCAGCTGATTATGGATGCATACAAACTCCCGAAAGTATCCGAATCGGAAATCAAGTTACGCAATGAAAAAATCTTAGAAGGCACAAAAGTTGCGATAAAAATTCCGTTCCAAGTTTCCATGCTTTCGATTGAAGCATTAGAATTGATTGAATATATCGTCAATTACGGCAATCAATCCGCTGCGTCTGATTTAGGGGTTGCTGCCCTGATGTTAACGGCTGGATTAGAAGGCGCAATCTTAAATGTGAAAACAAATTTACCGATGCTTGATTTGGATGTCACAAAACAATTCTATACCAATAATGTATCCGATATGTTGGTTAAGGGACAAAAACTCAAGTCTGAAATATTAAAAATGGTTGATCAAAGAATAAAATCATAATTCAATCAATGGATGCATAATGAGATGCACCCATTTTTTTTGCATAAATTGTCGAAATGTTTTTGATAGATGCCTTGAAATCATGATTGTGGAGTGCTAAAATCTTTAAAAGGGAGGTGGCTTTTTTGGCTGTTTTGAGCAATCGAAAAATGAAAATGAACGAAAATCGAAAACGACATGCGATTCGTAATTGGCTCTCAAGTTTAGCGGTTACAACGGTTGTCGTTGTTGCTACAGTCCTATCTCCTTCAAGTCCCCCCTCCGCTCAATTTAATCGAATCGGGACTTTCGATGATAGTATCTACTACGGAGTGACCGTTTCAGATACCGCTTCTACAATCCTTGAAGAGACCTTAATGATCATGATTGAAAGTCAATACGACCATTATGAATATCCTTTGAATTTAGGAATGAACACTGGGGTTGTCGATTCATTAAGAGAAAATACGCCTTATCTTGTTAGGGTCGTTGGTTCTAGGGGGTATGGCACTGAAACCCTCGCTCAAGAAACCATTACAACCGTTAAGCGAACAGGTGGCGCAATTCTATCAGTAAAATTATTAACCGAAGATCCTTCACTTTATGAACTCGACTATCAAATAAGAACCAAATATAATGATTTTGATCAGGCGTTTGAATCGGTCCATTTGAAATATTGCATCGAATATCACGATATGTATCAAGAACCATTGGATGAATGCATTGACTTTACCGAAATTGAGTTGATGAGCACCGATTCATCTTCAAATATCAAGGTTCCAAATTACAATGTTACCATCTACGTTGAACTGGAAGCAGTGTTAAATGCAGGTGGGGTTCAAACCCTCGATAGTTATACTTTTAAAACGCCGCTGAAGATTGATGGTTCACTCTACGTTTATGACGTGAGCGATCAATCAATTGAATTATCAGTCTATGTCGATTTTAGTATTGTAGAGGGAATTCAATATTTTATTGAACTCTATGATGAAACTTTATTGAAAGAACGCAAAGAAATCATTGATCAACCGATGGAAATTCACACGGATTCAATGACTTATGAATTCTTTGGATTGATTGCGGAAACCGAATATCGAGTTCAATTAATCGCACGCTATATTGACCCAACGACCTCTCAATCGAAAGAACTCGTGATAGCATCTTTAGAGGTAATAACCGCGCCTGAATACGATGTTTCTATCAATGTGACTGAGGAAATAGATGCCTACATCGTCGAAATTGAGATTGATGATCCTCACAATATCTTACATCAATTTCATTACGTCATTTACGACGTTTCAGGAGAATATCCTTATTACGTATCGGAATATCCAATCGATATGACATTAACATTCGATAACTTAAAAGTAGCTTCATTTAGCGTTATCAAACCAATAGGTTATGATTATGAAATAAGAATTGTTTGTAATAAAGTCATTAATATAAATACGACATATTACAATACACCGCTTTTTATCATCCCAAAAGATATTCATTAATGGAGGAAAGTTCATGAATTTTAAATCAAAAAACAAAAAAGAGAAAATGACACTGATCATCATCGCTGCTTTAGTATTTTTATTAATCCTCGTTTCAATCTTTGCTGGAATTTTATTTCCAGGATCGACATTTGAAGCCATTGTTGAGAATAGTTTCGGCAAGTTTTTCAATTTATTCGTATTTTTTAGAAATAATTATATTCGAATTATTGAATCGGCAGCCATTGTCTTTTTCATTTGGCTCATTACCTTGATCTTAACCTTCGTGATAACACTATTGATGAAACGGAATTCTCGAAGCGAAACCGTTGGGACGATTCTAAGAAGTATGATTCGATATTTAGCGATTCTCGTCGCTCTATTTATGATTTTATCCGCTTGGGGCGTTGAAACAAGAACTTTACTCGCTGGCGCTGGAATTTTAGGATTGGCACTTTCATTTGGGGCCCAGAGTTTGATTGAAGATGTGATTAGCGGATTATTCTTAATCTTTGAGAAACAATTTCAAATCGGAGATGTCATTCAAATCGGTGATTTCCGCGGAACGGTTTTAGAAATCGGAATCCGGGTTACGAAATTTGAAGATATAAATGGCGACATTAAAATTGTTAATAACTCCGATATTCGCGGTGCAATCAATACCTCATCGGATTTATCGGCAGCGATTTGTGATGTTTCAATCAGTTATTCGGCCGATTTAGAAAAAGTTGAAAAAGTGATTAAAGAAAGTTTGAGCGAAATTAAATCAAGAATTCCTGATATCGTTGATGGACCCTATTATCGTGGTGTCCAAGAATTGGGGGCTTCATCAGTTGTGATTCGAATTTATTCAAGAACGCACGAAAAGAAAAGATATCAAGTTGTTAGAGATTTGAACCGGGAAATAAAATTGATGTTCGATAAAAATGGAATTCAGATTCCATTTCCGCAGTTGGTTATTCATCAAGAAAAACCGAAAGAAGAATAAATGTAAAACGTCAACCTCGTTGGTTGGCGTTTTTTAATGAACCAGACGTGAATAAGCGAACCGTGATAAATAATCATGGCTGATAAGAATAATATTTGACGAATTCAATGGTCGTTTGAAATTAATTGAATCTCATTAAAAAATAGAACATTAATCGATACACATTTGATATAATATCTATATAATAGATAGCATCGTTCCAATAGAGAAAAATCACAATGATTTTTCAGTAATTCAATAACATTTTCATGATTTAGGCTCGTAATGAAAGAATATCCAAAATTTCGAAAAACGACAATTGAATCTCAAGCATGTGTATGTTATAATCTATACGGATAAAAACGCTTTCAAGCTGAAGGAGACATCATTTTGAAATCAATTGTAATAGGGGTCATCGGCGCAGATGTCCATGCAGTTGGCAACAAGATCATCGATTATACATTATCAAATTTAGGATATAACGTCATTAACATCGGGGTATTATCCTCACAAGAAGATTTTATTAATGCTGCAATTGAATCAGACGCAGAGTTAATCTTAGTTTCAAGTCTTTACGGTCACGGCGAAATCGATTGTCGCGGTATGAGACAAAAATGTATCGAATCAGGAATCGGAGATATTTTCCTTTATGTCGGTGGAAATATCGTTGTCGGTAAACAAGATTTTAGCGAAGTCAAACAACGTTTTCTCCAAATGGGATTTAATCGGGTTTATCCCCCAGGTATTTCCATTGATATGGCTATAAACGATATTAAAAACGATTTGGGTGAGTAGAATGGCAAAGTATTTGCTAATCGATTTCGGTTCGACCTTCACCAAACTAACGGCAGTTGATTCTGAAATAGGCGATATTTTCGCATCTGCAAATCATTTCACGACGGTTGATACTGATATCACCATCGGTTATAAAAATGCATTGGATCATTTGTATAAAACCATCGGCCATCCGGTGGTTTTTGACCGTGTTGTCGCATGTTCTAGCGCTGCAGGTGGATTAAAAATGGCAGCGATTGGATTGGTTGAAGAATTAACCGTCGAAGCTGCTAAACGCGTTTGCTTAGGCGCAGGCGCAAAAGTGGATTTAGTCTTTTCACATCATTTAAATTCTTCTGAGGTCGAACTCATCAAAACGAAAAAAATTGATATCATCTTACTTGCCGGCGGCAGCGATGGCGGAAACTCGGAATGTGTCTTATTTAATGCGAAAATGTTATCGAATGCCAATTTAGGTATTCCGATTGTCTATGGTGGTAACAAATCGGTTCAAGACGAAATTAAATCAATTTTTGATCAACACCATGTCAACGGTCATATCGTTGACAACGTGATGCCAAGAATTAATCAATTGAACGTAAAACAAGCTCGAGATAAAATCCGCGACCTTTTCTTAAAAAATATTATTGAAGCCAAAGGGATCAAGAAAATCGAATCAGAAATCGATAAAGTGGTTTTACCAACCCCTGAAGCGGTTTTAAAAGCTTGCGAATTACTCGCGAAAGGCTATATGAATGAACCCGGTTTGGGCGAAGTTGTCGTCGTTGACGTCGGTGGGGCAACAACCGATTTATATTCCATCAGCGAACCTTCAAAACGCGGTGATGTCATCATCACTGGATTAGAAGAACCGTATGCAAAAAGAACCGTCGAAGGCGACTTAGGCATGCGTTATTCAGCGACCGGTATCTTAAAAGCTTTGACCAAAGAAGAAATCATGATGATTAACCTTGAAAAAGGGATTGATATTGAAAAAGAAATCAATGAGAGAAATATCAATGTGGGTATGTTGCCACAAAACCAAAAAGAAGAATTAATCGACCGTTTACTCGCTGAAATGTGTGTTTATAAGGCCATGAACCGCCACGCAGGTAAAATGGAAGAAATATATACCCCCATGGGAATGGTTCATCACCAAACCGGTAAAGACTTAACCGATATTGATATCGTCATCGGAACCGGTGGGGTTATCATCAAATCGACTGATCCTAAACAAATTTTGGCGAAGACGACGAATGTATTCAGAAATGATTTTGAACTGAGACCTCGTCATCCAAAGTTTTTTATCGATTCAACTTATTCTTTATATGCGATGGGATTATTAAGTGAATTTGATCCCGTATTAGCCTTAAAAATCATGAAGAAACATTTGACACAAGTCTAAGACAAAACTGAGGGGATTCAACATGTTACTAAATAAGAAAATGACCGAAGCGGAATTTTTCGCAGAACGAGAAAAAGTATTACAGGCTTGGAAAACAGGGAGTCATCCAGACCTTGATTTTTCACGTTCTATTCCGTATTTAAAAGCGATTCCTGAAGAAAAAAACTTTGCGATAAAACTCGCTAGAGCGAAACAAGGCGGCGTGACTTTAGTGCAGCCCCGTGCCGGCGTCGCTGTGCTTGATGATCATATTAAACTATTACAGTCGTTAATCGATGCCGGAGCGGACTTTGTTCCTTCCACCATCGATTCATATACTAGACAAAATCGTTACCAAGAAGCTGAAAACGGCATTCAAGAAAGTCAAGTGGCTCACCGTTCTATGCTCAACGGCTTTCCTGCTGTTAATCATGGCGTCGATGGGTGTCGGAAGGTTTTTGAAAGTGTATCCGTTCCGATACAAGCACGACATGGAACCCCAGATGCCCGACTCTTATCAGAAATAATCCATGCGTCAGGTTGGACCTCCAATGAAGGGGGAGGCATCTCATATAACATCCCTTATGCAAAAAGCGTTTCTTTAGAATCAACCATTAAAAATTGGCAATATGTCGATCGGTTGGTTGGCTATTATGAAGAACATGGCGTTACGATTAACCGTGAACCTTTCGGCCCTTTAACTGGCACACTGGTTCCGCCGTGTATCTCGAATACGGTTCAAATTATTGAAGCATTGCTCGCGGCCGAACAGGGTGTCAAAAACATCACCGTCGGATACGGTATGGGGGGCAATATTGTTCAAGATATCGCAGCGATTAAAGCATTACTGCGTCAAACGGAAAATTATTTACATCGAGCTGGGTATAAAAACATGATCGTGACCACTGTTTTCCATCAATGGATGGGTGGATT
>DIJY01000029.1 GCA_002421405.1 Caryophanales bacterium UBA5632
TCAACCAAAGTAGCGAGTGTCCGCGGATCGGTTACAAGTGCTTTTAGAAAACGATTAGATATCAGTAAAGATCGAGAACAGGATTATTATCACCATGCAGTAGATGCGACGATTGTGGCAATGTTGTCGAAAAAAAGCAATATTTATAAGGTGTTTTCAAATACTAGACTTGAGAATGAGTTGTATGCGTTCAACAATTTTGAACTTACTTTAGAAAGTGATTATGAGTTCTTTGATGAGAACCTTATGCGATTGATGTCTCGCGTTCAGAACATTGGTAAGCGGGAGGTTAATGGAGACTTACATGCTTCATACCGATTGGAACCTAAGTTGTCGCATAAAGTTGATCGAAAACCGAATCGTCAAATATCAGATGAAACAATTTATGGTACACGTCAATTGGATGGTACTGAGGTTGTAATCAAGAAATATAAGAATATCTATGATCCGAAGTTTATGCAGCTTGCAGAAATCATCGATGGAAAATCTAAATCAGTAACTAAAGAGAAACTCTTGATTTATCGACATGATATCAAGAGTTATGAGAAATTGGTTACCATCGTTGAAGAATATAAAAAAATCGTTGGGCCAATTGAAAAAGAAAATCCGTTCTATTGGTGGAAAGAAGTACAACAACAAGGTTATATCACTAAATATGCAAAAAAGAATAATGGTACTCCTATAATTGCGATAAAGTACATCGATTCTGTTTTAGGCAATCATATTGATGTATCGAAGAATTACAAGCAAGCAGAAAATTTGGATAAACAGAAGAAAGTGGTCTTGTTGCAAATAAGTCCCTTTAGAACGGATTTCTATGTAACATCTACTGGACAGTATAGATTCGTTACACTTCGATACAACGATGTGAAATATTTTTCATCAACTAAGATCTATGCTATTGATAGGGAGAAGTATGGTGATAAATTACATGAAAAGGGAATTACATCAGATGATCAATTTCAGTTTTCATTGTATCGCAATGATGTATTTGAAGTAATTTCCGAAAACAAGGGAAATATTGAACGTAGTTTTTGGAGGATGATTGCAACAAATGCTGATGATATTAATAGGTTAGAAGTTAAACCTATTGATAGACATAAACACTTTGATCAAACCAAGAACAAAGAAATTATGCAAAAGTTTGTATCAATAAACAAGAGTATCAAAAAGATAATCAAATACAATGTGGATGTATTGGGCAATCGCTATCAAGTGCAAAATGAGGACTTGACTTTAGAAATCGATGAACGTAGAATTTAGTTAGGTTATTGTAGTCTAGCAAAAACTCAGATGACCTAACAAAACAAGGGTTTATCCCGGATTCGAGTCCTTATGGACTCTTTTCTTTGTTTGTGTCAATGGGCTGGAAAGTCTTATACATTGAGGAAAGTGATTATCTAAGCACAATGTTGGATAACTTGAAGGTACGGCAAAAAAATGAGGCCGAGTTACTTGTACCATTAAAAGATATCCATTCGTTAGTTTTAGATAATTACAAGTTGGTAGTTTCAATTCAATTACTAAACAAATGTGCAGAGAATAATATTAATGTTGTTTTGTGTGGTGTGGATCATAACCCAGTGGGTGTGCTTGTACCATACTCTGGGCATCATATAATGGCTGATGTATTAAAGAGACAGATTGAGTGGAGTCAAAATACTAGGATGATTGCGCACCAGTTGATCGTTAAAGAAAAAATAAGGAATCAGTATAAAATTCTTGAGTATTTGAACTTGGTATCAGACACAAAAGCATATTTATTAAAACAATACATAGACGAAGTCGAACCAGGAGATATTACAAATCGCGAAGGATTAGCAGCGAAGGTTTATTTTAGAATCATCTTTGGAGATAAATTTCAGAGATTTGATGAGGATGTCATCAATGCTGGATTGAATTATGGATATACAATATTAAGGACTCAAATTAATAAGACAATCGTTGCGAAAGGATTAAATGCTACGCTTGGAATCATACACAAAGGTCCAGCCAACATGTTTAATTTAAGTGACGATATTATTGAAATCTTCAGACCGATTGTTGATCTATGGGTTTATAAGAATATTAGATTAGCGGAAACCTTCACGAAAGAACATCGAGTATCACTCATAGATTTAACGACTAAAAAAATGTATTTTCATAATCAATCGCAAACAATCTTCAATTGCATGACGCTCTATGTGAACTCGATCGTGAATTATTTTGAAAATGATCGAAGTTTTATTGAGTTTCCAGTATTTGGAGATTTAAATGAGTTATGAATTTATGCGACTGATATTGATGTTTGATTTACCAATGGTAACGAAGAAAGAGAAAAGAATTTATACACGATTTAGAAAATCATTGATTCAGAACGGTTTTATAATGATGCAGTTTTCAGTTTATTCTAAGATTTTCAATAATCGAGAATCAGCAGACAACCATATAAAACAACTTAAGCGTTTTTTACCATCACAAGGACAAATTAGAATAATGGTCGTTACAGAGAATCAATATGCAAAGATTCAAGTTATTGTAGGGGGCATATCAAAACAGGAGGAAATTACGAAGGTAGAACCTTTACTAAGATTGTAATGAGAAAAATAGAAATCACGGATTATGATGATTCTTGGGTATTCTCAATTGATCGATTGAAAATCATTCAAGGTGAAAAAAAGTATCGTTTGTATCGATCGCTCCTTCATCAACTTATGAAGGAAGAAGTAAGTGAATTCGAATCTGAAAGTAAAATTCAACTTGAAGTGAAAATTAATGGACAAAAGTATGATGTGAAAACAAACAAGATTTATCAATTTAGCATGTTTTCAAATCTTGACGAAGAAGTCAAGATGTCTGCAAAATCATTATTGGTTGATTATTTGGATTCTCAATTGAAAGATGTGGATTATCAAGATGAGTTCATCATGTTGAATCAAAGCATTGAAATCCTTAATCAAGAACTACTTGATGAATTGAGTATTGAATCTAATGATGCGAAGTTGTGTTTCAGAGTACCCACATTTACGTTGAAGTCTTTAATAAAAAGTACAGTTTCTGAGATTTACAAAAATGAACTACATTCCAATGATTATGACTTTAATGTAGATGATAAGTTTAATGTTTATTTTGATATTTGGAATCGTATTGCAGAGAAAAACCCATCGAGAAACTACATTGTCCTTATAGTGCTTGATGAACTGATCCCTACTGTCTATGACAAGATAAAGAGTCTAGAAATCAATAATCTGCAATTCATATTATTTGCTAATCGATTGCATTGCAATATAGATTATCAAGATGTGTACATGATAGGGAGAATGAAGATTGATTTTTGTGATGATGAATCAATTTTCGAAAACTTAGTAATTGAAAAAGGGTTTGCACAAGACTTGGAAGATTCTAAAAAGATCTTATCAGATTTTTGTATATACCCTAGAAAAACTACCAAATTTAGCTGTTATTTAGCTGAATAATCAATGTTATAATACATTTGAGGTTTTGTTACCATCTGATTTTTT
>DIJY01000137.1 GCA_002421405.1 Caryophanales bacterium UBA5632
CGATAAAAAATAACTTCCTTGTTATCAACGATTCCGAGTGGACCGTAATCCATCGATTTAAACGTGTCTAATGTTAGCGTATTTGTTTTTGTAACCTCGCTTGCTGCATTGATTGAATCATTCATGACAACCAACGTTCCCTTGTTTTTTGACTTGGGAGACTTCGCGACAAGAATCGATGAGACAAGATTGTTAATACCATCATACCCTAGTTCAGATGAAGATTTCATTGAACCGGTAAGAATGATTGGTTTCTCAGAATCAACAATGACATCTAAAAAGAATGCAGTCTCTTCCAAAGTGTCGGTGCCATGAACAACGACTACACCCAAAACTTCTTTACGAGCTAAATGAGTTTTAATGAGACGAGAAAGGTCTAGCATCATATTAGGAGTAATTGAAGGAGATGGTAACTCCGAAAATTCAACTGTTTCTAAATCACTGTAAAGATCTGAATTGAATAAATTGGCCATTATTTCATTGGCATTTAAAGCGGGTATAACAGTATGATTGCCCTCATCCATTTTCATGGATATTGTACCACCTGTGAAAATCATTACAACTTTGCCCATATTGATTTAACTGCCTCCATAAAGAAAAAGATGATTTGTATCTCTATTATAACATATATATCGATATATAGAATAAAGAGGATGAATCTAAATAGCATTTTAGGGTCAATGTCTCAGTAATTTTTCGAGGTATTTCGAACCAAGTAAAAAATAGCCCCTAAAATTCGCGACGAAAGTTGGGGTAATGATTTTCACTCAACTCACAAAGTTTAAGCAAAGCGCCAAAGATAGATAATAATAGTTAGTTATCATAATATATATTATAGGAAGTTAATACGACTTCTAAAAAAGTGAATTTTTGTCCACAAATGATATTCAAATTGGATTAATGATGAAATAAGTCGGTGATGTAGAGGTACTTCTACTGTTTTAAACATGCTCTTTTTAATTCAATGAATACATTAATTTTACTAAAAATAGTGAAAAAGTCATTCTTTGTATTCTGCTTCCAAAATCGGTCGAATTTTATCGTTTTTTCGTCTGGGTATGCATATTGACCCTATTATAGGACAAAAAACGCGTCACAGACGAATTCGATAAAAAGAAAAAAGCATCCAAAGTGATGGATGCTTCTAGATATCTAGTGATACTACTACTTCTATTCCGAGCTCCCGGGCAAATTCGTAAGCGAGTTTAACTTCCTCATCCCATAGTTTTTCAGGGTCATGAGCATCTGACGAGACTATAACTTTTGCGCCTTTCTGTTTAACGAGTTTCCAAAATTCTGTTCTTGGATATAGGTATCTTCTTCCTTCTGGCAAATCACGTGTCCCTTTACGAATCCCATTCGCATTGATCTCTAGTGGTATATCATACTTTAAAGAAGCTTCAATAATCTTTAGACTCGCCGCTTCTGCATGATGATCAAAGGTGGGGTAAGAATAAAGCATTAAATCGGGGTGGCAGACAAACTTGAAGTTGAGGGTCGCAATCGCACTAGCAACCGTATCCGCATATACATTTAAAAGCTCGGGTGTATCAAGTGCGTATACTGAACGAAGTCCTTGAAAACTATTTTGATCAAGAACATAGTGTTGTCCCAAAGCAAGATAGTCAAGTGTATTTAAGAGTTCATCGTATCTTTCAGTGTGTTGTGGAAAGTACTCAATTTCCAAACCTTTTTTAATATTGATTAGTGAACCGTATTTGTGAATTGCCTTTTCTAGTTCTTCTAAATAGATTGGATACTCACTAGAAATCATGCGAACACTTCTGTCTTTTAATTCTTCGAAAGGAGCATGATCGCTCATCCCGATGGTTTCAAATCCGAGTTCAATTGCTTTCTTTACATAGTCAGTCACTGTACCGACTGCATGTTTACAAAGGTACATGTGAGTGTGATAATTGTTTTTCATTACTTGATTCTTAAGTGACATCCGACGCTCTCCTTTCTAGCTAAGGCTTGTTCTGTGATGATTTTTGCGGTCGTAGCTAAATTCAATGTCTCAAAATAATATTTCGAAGTATTGGGGTATTTCAATAAATCCTCATATATTTTAGAAAGTACTTCTTGTGCTCGCATTAAGCCGTTGGTATTTCTGACGATACCAACATACTCATCCATGTTATCTCCGATTTTCTTGCGAATCGGTTTATAGTTGAATTGCGCTGCGGGCGGAAAAACTTCATGATAGTTTGTCTCAAGAGTTACTGAATCGACGGTCGCGTTGATATCACTCGCAATTTGAAGACCGAAGACGACACATTCAAGTAGTGAATTTGAAGCTAAACGATTGGCACCATGAACACCGGTATTCGCAACTTCACCGACGGCATATAAGTCCTTAAGCGATGTTCTTCCTTGAATATCCGTATCGACGCCTCCACAAATAAAATGTTCACAAGGAGCGACGGGAATTAAATCAAGGCCCATAATAATGCCATGGGATTTTAAGTGTTTAAATATGGTTGGAAATCGAGATTCTAAAAACTTGGTATCGAGTTCTCTTGTATCGAGAAAAACATGGTCGGTCCACGTATCATACATCTCCCGATATATGGCTTGACTAACGATATCTCTTGGCGCTAATTCCATTCGTTCAGGATGATATTTTTGCATGAATCTTTGCTTTTGAACATTGAGTAACTTTGCGCCTTCACCTCGAACTGCTTCACTGATTAAAAACCGTTTTCGGCTTTTGGATTCCTCATCGTAAAAAGCAGTTGGATGGAATTGAACAAACTCCATATTTTGAATCAATGCGCCCACACGATAAGCTAAACCAACTCCATCGCCCGTCGCTGATAAATCGTTTGTTGTAGCCCCATAAACCGAACCAATTCCACCGGTTGCAAGGACAGTTTTTTTAGCGAAAATATATTCAATTTCATCATTGTGATTGAGGATGATTGAGCCACCGATTCGGTGATTAAAATTAATCAAATCAGTTGCCATAGAATGTTCAATAATTTTGATGTTTTTTCGTTCCAAAACTTCATCGAAGAGTGTCTTTGTTGCATGATATCCCGAGGCGTCTCCCCCAGCATGAACGATACGGTGAGTCGAGTGTCCGCCTTCTTTAGTAAAGAGGATATTATTATCATCATCCTTGTCAAAATCGACGCCGAGTTCAATGAGTTTTCGAATGGCTTCATTTCCATGATCAACTAATATTCGAACAGCATCTTGATTATTTATATACGCTCCCGCTTTTAAAGTATCGTCAAAATGACCTTGGTGAAGGATAGGGTCCGTGTTAAGTTCAACCGCGATTCCACCTTGGGCTAACATCGAATTAGAGTTCATAAATGTTTCTTTCGCCAAAACGATAATTTTATATTTGGGATTAATATTGAGTGCGGTGAGTAGCCCTGAAAGTCCACTACCGATGATTAAGACATCACATTGATGGT
>DIJY01000010.1:0-4372 GCA_002421405.1 Caryophanales bacterium UBA5632
AACTAATGTATGAAGAAATATACCAACAAGCAACGATAATCCGTTCTATTAAGCCACTTATTGAACCAACCTTACAAGGAATTCTGAAAGCCTATAAAGTCGCAAGACCCACTCATATTATTGTCGCTGCACGAGGATCTTCTGATAATGCTTGTAACTATTTTAAGTATTTAGTAGAAGTCTATTTGGGTATTCCGGTTAGTTTCGCTGCACCATCAGTCGTTACTTTGTATGGAACGGTGATGGACTACCATCATAGCATGGTGATTGGTGTCTCGCAATCAGGACAAGCACAAGATGTTTTAGCCATCTTAAAGATGGCAAAAAAACAAAATGCAATCGTCATTTCCATCACCAATGATGAAGCCTCCCCCATGGCTAAAATTGCTGACCATCATCTTGATATGAACGCGGGCATTGAAAGAAGCGTTGCAGCCACGAAAACCTTCATGGCCGAACTCTATAGCTTAGGGTTACTCGTCGCAACCCTAGAAGGAAAGAAGTTAGCTCCTTTATTTGAAACTGTGCCAACGCATCTAGAATCGCTATATTCAATGGAATCAGAAATATTTAAAGCAACGGAACACTATCAACTCGTCAATGAATCTTACGTCCTCGCCAGAGGTTATCTTTATTGTGTTGCGCAAGAAAGTGCACTCAAGATTCAAGAGACTTGTTACATCAATGCCAAAGCTTATTCCATCTCTGATTTTCATCATGGACCTTTTGCCGTTTTAGATTCCAAATCCCATGTCATTTTATTCATGAATTCAGGAAAAACATATCAAGACACCTTCGAGATGGCAAAGAAAATCAAGTCCACGGGGGCTCATTTAACGATTCTATCCGATGTTTCAACCCTTGAATTATCTCCCGATTTGACAATTACAATGCCTTCGATTGATGAAGTCCTCGCACCCTTTACATACATCTTTGTCATGCAACTGTTTGCATATAAAGCCTCTATATTGAGAGGAAACAATCCTGATGTACCAAGAGGACTCAAAAAAATAACGATCACTAAATAAAAAAATGTTGCGAAGTTTGATTTCGCAACATTTTTTATANNTTAATTTAATCTATTGCATCGGGTAATATCCCAGTATTATCAAAATAGATAACTTCATATTCAGTCAATTCATCAACCCCAGCGGCGTTGATTGTCATTGTTAAAAATAAAGTCATATGATACTCTTTGTCAATAAAAAAGTCGACAGTTAACAAATTCTGATCTTCTAATTTATGCTCAAAACCATATTTTTCACCAATTCGACCCGCGAATGTTTGTTCTGATGCAATAACATCTTCATATTCCCAATTAACAACAAAATACATGATTGGAGCTAATATATTATAAGAAGAGTAAGTAATGCAATCGATTGTTGTCTTCTCGTAAGTTGTGTCATACTCCCATACGTATTCAAACTCTCCATTCCAAACACGATTATAAATATATCGATCACAAGTAAAATTATTACAATAATGGACTTCTGTTAACTGGTCAAATGTACCATCGATTGAATATTCCATTCCAAACCCTTGAGGGGTAACGACTAATCTTACAAATGTCGTTTCATCAATCGCGGTTCCAGCTACACTGATTCCCGTATGCAACATAACGTCCATCGTATAATAATCGGGTAACGAAGCATCAATTTCTTGTTGCGTATAAGAAACATATTCAACATCATCATTGTTGTCATCAGTATTAGAAGCAGTAGATAAAAAATCACACCCATAGAGTGCTAAACACATGAATAAAATCAAAAGTTTTTTCATTTTATTCACCTCCAGAATCATAAACCACCATACTGTTCGTGCTTTGATTCCAACTCACATCCCACAAAGTCATATCCGTCCCTTCAGCGATATGAATAGTTAGGTTCTCACAGCCAATAAAGACATTCGTCCCCATCTTCGTGACGCCTTCTGGAATCGTTATCTCAACGAGCCCTGAAGAACTAAAAGCCATCAGTTCAATCTCAGTGAGCGAAGCTGGTAATGTAACACTCGTTAACTCAGAACAACTCGCAAAACTTGAATAACTAATTTTCAATACCCCTTCAGGGATAACAATACTCGATAAACTAGACGCTCCAGAAAAAACACCATATCCTAGTTCTTTTAAACTTGATGGTAAGACAATGTCATCAAGTTTACTACAATAGGCAAACGCATTCGAACCTATCAAGGTAATTCCATCTGGTAAATTAATCGTTGTCAAATTGAAAGATCCCATAAATGCATCTGAACCGATCACTAAAATGGTATCGGGTAATATGATTTCTACAATCGAGACTTTCACCGAAAAAGATGAATCGCCAATTTTAACAACATCAAGTCCTTTGTAAGAAGATGGAACCTCAACGATTGAATCGGTTCCTGTATAATCAGTAATCTCATAAGCACTATCACCAATTAATTCAAAAGTAAAATCTGAAGTACCCGGTTGTAAGTCACAACTTGTCATAAACAATGTCAAAATAATTAACAATAAAGGTAATAGTAATTTTTTGTTCATTGAGTACCCTTTCTATTTTGTTTATTTATACTGTATATATTATAACGCTTGGATTTAAAATCTGTAAATACGAAATCGAAAAGTTATTTGATAAGAATCGGTTAAATAGATTAGAAAAGTCAATATTCTAATAATATATGACTGTATCTTTATCCATCTCATTGATATTTATATGTATTTAATGTATATTGTAGTCAGATAGGTTATATAAATGATCTTAGAAGGGATAAATATATGAACTATAAACTGATCACTGAATTTCCAGATCCAATGCTACTGAAAGCTTATGAGCCCTGTATTTCCATCTACCTACCAACACACCGACTTGTATCCGATAAAAAACAAGATGTTTTAGTCTTTAAGAATCTTGTGAAAGAAGCAAAGTTATCCTTAGAACAATTATATTCAATCGAAGAAATAAAACCATNNGTAACACTTCTGAAACTCATGGAAGACGACTTTGAATTATGGAACTACTCACAAGCAGGCCTAGCCATCTTTGCGACCTTAGAAGACATGATTATTTACCGGATTCAAAAAGAATTGATACCCATCGCCATTGTTTCAAACAGTTTTCATATTAAACCGCTTGTTGAGTATTATCAAGCGATTGAAACATTTACCTTACTTGCACTTGAAGCAGAGTCCTTTGCCCTCTATGTAGGCAATTATCTTGAGATTCAACCATTCACTTTATCGGAAGAAGTTAAAACGACGTTGAGTGAGGTTCTAGGAAACCAACATACCGAAGAATATCAAACCCACGGTGCATACGGTGGGGCTTCAAGTGTATCTGCTTTTCATGGTCATGGGGGAAGATCAGAAGAAGTCGAAATCGATCGTGAAAAATATTTTCGATTTGTCGATCGATTTGTAACGGAAGAAATATCAAAAAAGATTAAACTTCCCGTGATTTTAGTCACACATAAAGAACATCAATCCGAATTTAAGAAGCTATCGAACAATCCGATGATGTTAAAAGAGTGTATTGATGGTTCTTATGGAAGCTTTAAAAGTGATGAAATCAAAGATGAAATCAAAAACATTACGGATCAACGCTTTAAACTCATCATCGATCAAATCATTGAAAAATATCATAATTTAAATAATAAGGAGTTAAGTTCTGATCAAATCATTATTGTCTTAAAAGCATTACTAGATTCAAGAGTTGATACCCTATTAATCGAAGAAGATAAAATCATTCCGGGTAAAATTGATATTGAACGGCAGCAACTATTAACCAGCGATTTAGATGATCCGCAAACGGATGATCTTTTAGATGATATGGTTCAATTAGCCTATCTATCAAAATCAAAAGTATTTATCTTAGAAAAAGAAAAAATGCCAACAGAGTCGGGTGTCGCGGCTATTTTTAGATACTAATTCAGCCTGATTTTGACAAACGTTGAATCATTTGATATAGTAAGGGTAAATGACAATTTATATCGAAAGGATGTCCTATGGAAAGAAACCATCCAACGATTGGCGCTTGCGGGATTGATTGTGGCTTATGTCCCAGGTATTACACCGCCGGGGATTCTAAATGCCCGGGCTGTGGCGGACCTGATTTCACATTAAAACATCCCTCCTGTAAAATCCTAAATTGTGTCATGCGTGACCATCACGTCACGATTTGTTCAGAGTGCCCTGAATTTCCCTGTGAAATCATTGCTTCATGGGATCAAGGGGATTCTTTTGTATCCCATCAAAATTGTGTCTTCCATCTTCAATCGATCAATAAAACAGGCTACTCACCTTATTTAACAACCCAAGCCAAAAGAATCACTTTACTCGAAGAATTACTAAAGGATTATGATGATGGCAGAAGTAAAAGTTTCTATTGTTTAGCCT
>DIJY01000010.1:4410-4695 GCA_002421405.1 Caryophanales bacterium UBA5632
CTCACCATCAACACCCTCAAAGAACAGATTGAATCTTTAGCGAATAAAGATTCAGTCACTTTAAAACTTAGAAAGTCATAAAGTTGAGTAATTAGCCATTTTTTAATGGCTTTTTTCTTATTAATTTATTGAAAACGCTTTTATAATCTCTTAAGATATGTTAATATATTCGACAAAAGACAATTTTTTGAGGTGATCGGTTATGTCGATTTTAAAAGGCAATGTTTTATACGGACAATCCGGCGGTCCAACCGCCGTTATTAATGCGTCTGCGTATGGACTCAT
>DIJY01000010.1:4724-5109 GCA_002421405.1 Caryophanales bacterium UBA5632
CAAGGGGCTTTAAACGATGATTTGTACCGCATGAGTGATCAACTCATGCAAGACCTAGAAAAGCTCCCAGCGACGCCAGGAGCGGCCTTTGGCTCCATTCGTTACAAGCTCAAGAGTTACAAACAAGATGAAACCGATTATATCAAACTGATGAATGTCTTTAAGAAGTACAACATTCGTTATTTCTTCTATAATGGGGGAAATGATTCGATGGATACGTGTAACAAGATCGATGAGTATTGTAAACACGTGGGTTATGAATGCCGCGTCATCGGCGTTCCGAAAACCATCGATAATGATTTACCCATCACCGATCATTCACCCGGTTATGGTTCTTCAGCGAAATACATTGCCAATACGATGATGGAAATTGTCTGTGATAATA
>DIJY01000010.1:5153-5491 GCA_002421405.1 Caryophanales bacterium UBA5632
AGTCATGTGGCGACGCATAATGGTTCCGGACCGGATTTAATCTATTTGCCCGAAATTCCGTTTGATAAAGAAAAATTCTTAGACGACGTCAAAAGAGTTTATACCGAAAAGAAACGCTGCGTCGTCGCCGTCTCAGAAGGTATACAAGATTTGAATGGCAAATTCATCGGTTTAGCCGCACAAACCCAAGATTCTTTCGGTCATAATCAACTCGGCGGCGTTGCCGATCAACTCGCTGATTTAATTCATTCACGTTTAGGTTTCTCCACCCGTGAAATTGAATTTGGACTCACCCAACGCTGCGCAGCCCATATGCAAAGCAAAGTCGACTTAGAAGA
>DIJY01000058.1:0-1182 GCA_002421405.1 Caryophanales bacterium UBA5632
CCTTGTACCGAAATATTCTACGATAGAGGACCGGAATTTGGCGATTTCACACCCGATGCGATTCGTGATGACGTCGAAAATGATCGCTACGTTGAATTTTGGAATATTGTATTTTCACAATACAACGCCAAGCCGGGGTTAAAACGAAGTGAATACCCAGAACTTCCTAATAAAAACATCGATACAGGTTGTGGCCTTGAACGGTTAACATCAATCATTCAAGGTGTCAAAACCAATTTTGAAACGGATTTATTTATGCCGATTATTCGTCAAATCGAAGCAATTTCAGGTGTTAAATACGGAGGTCAAATGGCTTTCAAAGTGATAGCAGATCATGTTCGTACAGTGACTTTCGCTGTAGCTGATGGGGCAATACTTGCAAATGAAGGCCGCGGATATGTTCTTAGAAGATTGCTACGCCGAGCAGTGAAGTATGGAAGAAAATTAGGAATCACTCGTCCTTTTATGGATGAACTTGTTGACATTGTTATCCAAAATATGGATGATTATTATCCGTATTTAGTTGATCAAGCAGATATAATAAAGAAAATTGTTCAAACTGAAGAAACTAAATTTTTAGAAACGATTGCTTCCGGCGAAAAACGGTTTGAAGCGATTGTTCATAATGGAAACAAATCTGTTATATCAGGACTTGACGCATTTATTCTTTATGACACATATGGTTTTCCAATTGAACTGACACGTGAATACGCAGAAGAATTAAAAATGACAGTCGATTTAGACGGATTTAAAACAGAAATGGATAAACAAAAAGATCGAGCTAGAAGCGCTCGGAAAGATATCCAATCTATGAAGTCACAAAACGAAGAGTTCCTTCAATTTAATGGAGATAGTAGCTTTATTGGCTATGATTCGTTATTATCAGAAACGAAAGTCATCAAGATTTTTAAAGAAGGAATGGTTTTAGAAAAAACACCTTTCTACGCTACTTCTGGCGGTCAGGTCGCTGACACAGGCGTGATATATAACGATAAATTTTCTGCCAAAGTTACGGATGTGTATAAATTACCGAATGGTCAATTTTTACATGTATATGAACTCGTTGAAGGTTCACCTGAAGAAAATATGAAAGTGAATGCAAAAGTCGATGAATTAAAACGAAACTTGACAGCCTATAATCATTCAGCTACTCATTTGTTGTTTAAAGCACTTCGAGATTTG
>DIJY01000058.1:1331-2755 GCA_002421405.1 Caryophanales bacterium UBA5632
AAAAAAGGTGCTATCGCTGAATTTGGTGAAAAATATGGTGATACTGTTCGTGTCATTGACTTGAATTACACCCTAGATTTATGTGGCGGAACTCACGTTAAAAATATTAAAGATATTTATCGATTTGCAATCAAAAATATCTTTTCAATTGGATCAGGTATTTATAGAATTGAGGGATTGACCAATGTTGGTGTTGATAGTATTGTCGAAGGACTCGTTGGAATCAATCAAGAAATAGAAAATTTAATTCATAAAGCCGATTCTATCGTGACAACTGCAAAAAATGAAGATATTAATGTTTCATTCCACCATGAAATCAATAAAAAAGTATTAGGGTCTTATCAGGATGTTATTAACAAGCGCAACGAGTTTTCGATGCTGCAAAAATCAGTTAAAGAATTAGAAAAAGAAGTATCAAGATTGAAAGAAAATCAAGTTCTATCTTCGATGGACTCATTTTACTCTCTCATTGAAAATAATACGTTTATTCAACGAATTGACGGTTTCGAAATGGGACAGTTAAAACAACTAGTTGATAATATCGCACTTAAGACACCGGGAGGGCTGGTTTTTGTTGCCTCCATCACGAATGATAAAGTCATGTTCTTATCAAAGAGTTTATCGAGTAAATACCATTGTGGCGAACTTGTCAAAGCGGCAGCACAAATATGTGGCGGTAACGGTGGCGGCAGAGCTGATTATGCTCAAGCCGGTGGAAAAGACATCGATAAAATTAATGATGCACTAGATTATGTTCGAGGGATTGTCTTATGAAAATACTCGGTCTTGATTTAGGAACGACAACTTGTGGCATGGCGGTCTCTGATCCTTCAGAAATATTGGCGACTGGCATCGAAACTTTTCGATTTGAACCCAGTAATTTTGAACTTCCACTTGACTATGTCAAGAAATTTATCGATAATAATAAAATAGGGTTGGTTGTTTTAGGATATCCCAAAAATATGGATGGATCGATTGGATTTCAAGGACAACTCGTTCTTGATTTCAAAAGTCGCCTAGAAGCCATGACAAATGTTCAAATTAATCTTTGGGACGAACGATTAACCACTCGTATGGTAACACAAGCAATGATATCAGGCGATATGAGCCGGAAAAAAAGAAAAGAAAATGTTGACCGTTTAGCGGCGACTGTCATATTACAAAGTTATTTAGATTCTAGGAGGAGATAATATGGATAGAGATATGGAAACTTTCATTGTTACAGATGAAGATGGAAAAGAGATTACTTGTCAAATCATCATGACTTTTGATTCTGATGAATTTAATAAAAGTTATGTTGTATATCAAATCGTCGGTGATGAATCTGGCGAATATTTCGCAGCTGCTTTTAACCCTGAAGATGGCGACGAAGGACGTTTAATTCAAATTGAAACTGACGAGGAATGGGACTTTGTTGAAGAAGT
>DIJY01000066.1:0-6780 GCA_002421405.1 Caryophanales bacterium UBA5632
TAGAAGAATCGATACAACCACTGAAAGAACAATGATAAATATTAGTTGGAATAATCCTAAATTAATCCCAAAGAATTTAGCGTTGTTTTCTTCAAAACTAACGGATATGATTTGTTTTCCAAAGATGATAAATAAAGCAAAGACAATGAGTGCCGTAATACCAATTAAGAAAACATAATAATCAGTCACTGTTAAGATTGAACCGAACAGGTAGTTATAAAGTGAACCAGTGCGTTTTGATAATGAGAAGAAGATTGCTGAAGCAGCGGCCCCTAAGCTAATGACAATCGCCATCGCGATTTCTTTATAGTTTTTATAATAGCGTCTAAATAGTTCTATCAGTAAGCCGCCAATAATTGAAAATACGATTGCTAAATATTGAGGACGATCTGCGAAGATGGTCCAACCAAAGGTATAAGAAAAGAAGAAACTAATCGAAATACCGACAAGCGAAAAATGTCCTAACGTATCAGCGATGAATGAGAGTCTTCGAATCACGACTATCGATCCGATTAAAGGCGCAATGACTCCTAATAGAACGCCGGCGATAAGGGCTCTTAACATGAACTCTTGGGAGAACAAATCCGTAAAAAATGACAAGAACATTATTCATTCACCCCCGGTGTNNGTGTCAATTCCGCATTTTTGCGGGACTGGAACGTGAATGAAAAATCAGAACTCATCGACAAAACATGAGTATAGTTTAAATTCGCCATCGATTCGTCGTGACTAATCAAAATCACCGTGACGCCCTCGGAATGGAGTTGATTCACTGTTTCGCGGAAATATAGCACATTCTTTTTATCGATGGAAGCGGTTGGTTCATCTAAAATCAAGAGATTTGGACTATTGAGCATCGCTCTCACAATGAATACTCTTTGAAGTTGCCCTCCCGAAAGACTGTTAATGTTATCGTTTTGAATTTCCAAGATTCCCATTTTATCTAGCAGTCTTAAGACATCCGATTCTTTTGTTTTCTTCAATCTTGAAACATATAAAAATTCCTTAATGGTAATTGGATATTCATAATTGAAATCTTCGAATTTCTGCGGTACATAACCAATCGAGGTCCAAGCTTTATAATTCACAATATCTTCATGGTCAAAGAAAATCATCCCGCTTTTAACAGGATTGATGCCTAAAAGGCATTTGACTAACGTTGACTTTCCTGAACCGTTTTTACCGCGAATAACCAAAAAGTCGCCAGTGTTAAGCGACAGGGATAGATTATTGATAACCAATTTATGCATGTATGCGAAGCAAAGGTTGTTAATGTCGATTTGCATGTCTTCACCGGCCTTCTGCTATATTGTAACATAACACCCATACTTAATAAAATATTTTTGATTTAAAAACGGCGTCTTTTATGAGATAATAGAATAAGTAAAGCAGGTGTTCATGATGAAGGGTTATTTTATTACATTTGAAGGTACAGACGGTTCAGGAAAAACCTCCGTCATTAAAGAAGTCGAAAAACATTTCAAATCTTTAGGTTATCAAGTCTTAGTGACAAGAGAACCAGGAGGAATTCGCATTTCTGAAAAAATCAGAGATGTTCTTTTAGGCCGCGAATATCCAGAAATGGATTCAAGAACCGAAGCCTTATTATTCGCCGCTTCAAGAAGACAACATTTAGTCGAGAAAATTCTTCCGGCTTTAGCGTCCAATAAAATTGTTCTTTGTGACCGTTATGTCGATAGTTCATTAGTCTATCAAGGCATTGCAAGAGGGCTTGGTGTTGATGAGGTTTTTGAAATCAATCAGTTTGCGATTGAAAATCATTTACCGGATTTAACAATCTTTGTCGATGTAACCCCTGAAGTTGCACTCGCAAGAGTTTTTAGTAACGAATTTCGGGAAGTGAATCGTCTTGATTTAGAAACCAAGAAATTTCATGATATGACTTATCATGGTTATCAAACCTTATTAATGAAGTTCCCAAACCGTATCATTGCCATTAATGGGGATGATACCATTCAAAATGTATCAAAAACTGCCATTGAATTAATTGAATCCAAATTGTCTAAATTGGATGGGTTAAAATGAGTGTCATCAATCGTTTTAAAATCTTAGAGAAATTCCAGCCGCAAGCGGCTAAAATGATTCTCAATGGCATCTTAAGTGAAAGAATCAGTCACGCCTACATCTTTGAAGGACCCAAAGGAACCCATAAACTCGCAACCGCTTTGTTATTTGCCCAGCGTTTATTATGTCTGTCGCCATTAGAAGATCATGAACCATGCGGAACTTGTTCCAACTGTATTCGCATTGAACATAATACCCATCCCAATGTTTTTTTAGTTAAAGCCGATGGCGAACAAATTAAGAAAGACCAAATCAAAAATTTGATTTATGAGTTCTCTCGCCTTTCAGTTGAAAATGGTCCACGAATTTATATTATCGATGAAGCTGAAAGAATGAATCAAGATGCGAGTAATACGTTACTCAAACAAATGGAAGAACCCTTATCAGATATTTATGCCGTTTTACTGACGACGAACGCAAACGCCTTATTGAAGACCATTGTATCAAGATCGCAGTTAATTCACTTTAAACCGATTGCTCGTCATTTAATCAAAGCGACGCTCCTTGAAGAGGGTGTTCCGCCGCTTGCGAGCAATGTCATTCCGGAATATACCAATAACATCGATGAAGCGAAAAAGATCGCAGAATCAAAAGATTTGATGTCGATTTTAGAGTCGGTTATTGAGTTATACGCTATTTCTGATAAAAAAACTGAGTCAATGGTGATTCGTTTTAAAGAAGTTAGTGATAAAATCTTAACGAACACGGCGACGATGGATTTCTTTTTAACATTGATGATTCTTTATCAAAAAGATTTATTGAATCTAAAGCTTCGCCATTTAGATCAAATCGTCTATGTTTCTGAAATGCAAGAATTAGAAAGAATCACAAACAAAGTGTCACAAAAAACGATTCAATCCGTTCTTGAAAAGATGCTTGCATTAAAAACAAGATTACGATATAACATCAACTATGCTTTGGCGTTTGATTTAATCATCGCCCAACTGGAAAGAGGAATGCTCTAATGGAACATAAAGTTATCCCAATAAAGTTTTCAAAACTCGGAAAAAAATATTATTTTGATACCGATGGATTTGAAATTAAACAAGGTGATTATCTTGTCGTTGAAACCGTTCGCGGTTTGGAAATGGGAATCGCAGCTGAAAACCCAAAAATGATTGATGCTTCGGAATTGGTATCGGCACTCAAACCGGTATTACGCATTGCCAATGAAAAAGATCTTCAAGATCATGAACATAATTTAGCGGAACAACCGGAAGTGATGAAGAAAACGGGAGAGATGATTCGTAAAAACGGACTTGAGATGAAACTCTTGAACTGTGAATTTACGTTGGATCGTCAAAAACTGATTATCTATTTTAATGCCGATGGTCGTGTTGATTTCCGAGATCTTGTGAAAGATCTGGCAAATCTATTTCGCATTCGCATTGAACTCAGACAAGTCGGAACGAGAGATGGCGCAAGAGTCTTAGGCGGCATCGGTCCCTGCGGACTCTTAACTTGCTGCACCACATTCTTAGGTGAGTTCGAAACCGTTTCAATTAAAATGGCAAAAAACCAAAATCTATCTTTGAATCCAACCAATATTTCTGGGTTATGTGGTAAATTGCTTTGCTGCATCAACTATGAAGATGCCAATTATAAAGAATATCGTAAATCGATGCCAAAACTCGATTCTTTAGTCAATACGCCGGATGGACAAGGCAAAGTCATTCAATTGAATTTCTTAGCCCAAACCGTGAACGTTGATTTTGGCGGTGGAAACCGTAAATTGTATCCCGTTAGCGAATTAGAGTTTAAACAAAAAGCCGCTGAAGAAGACTTGAACGGTAACGATAAGGAATTAAAGGATTTAGAAGGATAAATTATTGAGGTGTCACTCATGGCTGAAGTGGTTCATGAACTGCTTGGGTATAAAAGTATCAAGATCATCCAACGTCCAGAGATGTTCGCCTTTTCGCTTGATTCGATTCTTTTAGCTGATTTTACCAAAATCTATTCTAAAACGAAAAAGATCATGGACTTCGGAACCGGTAATGCACCGATTCCGCTCTTTTTATCGCTCAAAACCGATCAACCAATCTTTGGTGTTGAGATTCAAGACGAAGTCTATGATATGGCCAAAAGAAGTATCGCTTTAAACCATAAAGAGAATCAAATTACAATTGTCCATGGCGATATCAAAGAAATGCACCATTTTTACCAACCATCTTCTTTCGATATCATTACTTGTAATCCACCCTTCTTTAAAGTGACACCTGATAGCAATATTAACAAGAGCGATTACATGACGCATGCACGTCATGAAATCCTTATTAACCTCGATGAAATATTAAAATCAGCGAAGCAATTGCTGAAAAACAACGGTGAATTGAATTTGGTTCATCGCGCAGATCGATTAGAAGAAATCATTGTCAAACTTCATGAAAACCATTTCGCCATCAAAAGACTTCGTTTTGTTTATCCCAAAAAAGGAAAAGCAGCGAATGCGGTTTTAATTGAAGCGAAAAACAATGGTGCGCCCGGAAGTCTAAAAATGCTTGAACCGCTTTATGTATTTGATGATTCTAATAGTTACACCGAAGAAATCTTGACCATCTTTAACTTTGGAAAGTTGTGAAATCATGGATCGACATTCGAACTATTATAATGAATTAGCGTCTTTATATCTTATTCCGACCCCGATTGGTAATTTAGAAGATATTACGTTTCGGGCGGTTTCCATTCTCAAAAAAGTTGATATTCTTTTTGCGGAAGATACCCGGGTAACAATCAAACTGCTCAACTACTATAATATTCAAGTCCCTTTGAAAAGTTATCATGACCATAATAAGAATACCCAAACGGACGTTATTATGACGTTGTTAAAAGAAGGCAAAACCGTCGGTCTTGTATCGGATGCCGGGATGCCACTCATGTCTGATCCAGGGTTTGAAATTGCGCAAGCAGCGATTGAAGCGGGTTATAACGTGGTAAGTTTACCGGGTGCGAACGCCGCATTAACCGGACTGGCAATGTCAGGAATCAAACCCCATCCTTTTACCTTTTATGGGTTTTTGAATCCCAGGTCTACAAAAAGACAAAAGGAACTCGAATTATTAAAACAAAGAACTGAAACGCTCGTTTTTTATGAAGCGCCCCACCGAATCAGCGATACTCTCTATGATTTATATAAGGTTTTCGGTGACCGAAAAGCTTGTATCGCGAGAGAAATCACAAAGAAATTTGAAGAAATGATTCGCGGAACATTATCTGAACTAAAAGATTTAGAACCCATGCCAGGTGAAATGGTCATTATTGTCAGTGGGTATGATTCCACTTTAGAAATCATCGAAGAAGTGTCCGTTGTTTCGCGGGTTGATGCTTTAATCCTTGAAGGTTTATCAAAAAATGATGCTTTTAAGAAGGTCGCTTCCGAACGTGGAATCGCTAAAAGCGTTATCTATAAGGAATATCACGAAAATCATCTCGACTGACAATAAAATAATGATATAATATCATTTGATAAATTGGAGTTGATACGTATGAAAATAGCATGTTTGCTCGCCGACGGTTTTGAAGACATTGAAGCCATTGGAACCACCGCAATCTTAAGAAGAAGCGGAATGCTCGTCGACTATATCAGTGTCTTAAACCAACACATACAAACCGGTTCGTATGGAACCAAGGTGATGACCGATAAAATGATCAAAGAAGTCAACGTTGATGAATACGACGCCGTCTTTATTCCTGGTGGAAGACAAGCGTCTTACTTAAGAAATGACGCTTCTGTTTTATCACTCGTCAAAACATTTAACAAACAAGATAAATGGTTATTCGCTATTTGTGCCGGACCGACGGTTTTAGGCATCTTAGGACTCTTAGACGGCATCGAATATACGAGTTTTCCATCGACAGAAGAATTCATGCCAAAAGGCATTAAGGTTGCCAAACCCGCGGTTTGGTCTAAAAAAATCGTGACGGGCGCCGGAGCCGGTGCGGTCACTGAATTTGCACTCAAGATTATCGAAGCCATTCAAGGCATTGAAAAAGCGAAACAAATCCAAGAACGAATCTTATTTAGAGTATTCGAATAGAGGTCAACCATGAAACCAACATTTTATATTACAACGCCGATTTATTATCCGAGCGGAAAGTTTCACATCGGCAGTGCCTATACGACCTGCCTTTGTGATTCATTAACCCGCTATAAACAGTTTAAAGGCTATGACACACGCTTTTTAACCGGAACCGATGAACACGGCTTAAAGATTCAAGAAGCCGCTGTAGCGGCAGGAAAAACCCCTCAAGACCATGTCGATTATATCGCGTCTTTAGCCAAAGATTTATGGAAGTTTTTAAAGATTGAAAACGATGACTTTATTCGCACAACGGAAAAACGTCATGAAACAGTCGTGGCCGATATCTTCGAACAACTCTTAAAACAAGATGACATCTATTTAGGCTCTTATGTTGGCAATTACTGTGTCCAGTGTGAAGCTTATTTTACGCCGACGCAACTCGTCGATGGCAACCATTGTCCGGATTGTGGCAGGGAAACAACTTTGTTAAAAGAAGAAACCTATTTTTTAAGATTATCAAAATACGCGGATCGTTTACTCGATTATATCGATAAAAATCCGGATTTTATTACCCCAGAAACACGTAAAAATGAAGTCGTTGCTTTTGTGAAATCCGGATTAATTGATTTATCGGTCTCCAGAACCGCTTTTGATTGGGGCATTAAAGTCAAAA
>DIJY01000066.1:6835-13396 GCA_002421405.1 Caryophanales bacterium UBA5632
CTTTATATGAAAAATATTGGGTCAAAGGCGATGAAGTCTTACATGTCGTTGGCAAAGATATTTTAAGATTTCATGCGGTTTATTGGCCGATTATGTTAATGGCACTCAATATCCCCATTAAATTTAGATTATTGGCGCACGGTTGGTACATGATGAAAGATGGCAAGATGTCTAAATCCAAAGGCAATGTCGTCTATCCGGAAATGTTGGTCAATCGTTTTGGACTTGATGCTTTTCGGTATTACATTGTGCGAGAAATGGCGTTAGGAAATGATGGCATCTTCACTCCCGAAGATTTCGTGCAAAGAATTAATAGCGATTTAGTCAATGATTTAGGTAATTTAGTCAGTCGGACGATTGCGATGGTCAATAAGTATTTTGATGGAAAAGTCTCTGACACTAGTCACCACCACGAATACCGTAAATTTGAAATTGAACTCGAAGATTTATCCAAAGAAGTGGTCAAAAATTACCATCAAGCGATGGATGAATTCAAAATAGCGAATGCATTGCAAGAAGTTTCTCGACTCGTTGCGAGAACCAATAAATTGATTGACGATACCAATCCTTGGAATTTAGCGAAGGACGAAACTTTAAAACCGGTTTTAGCTTCGACGATGTACCACCTATTAGAATCGATTCGAATGATAACGATTTTATATCGTCCCGTCTTATTAGAATCCTGTGATAAAATCTTTGATGCATTGAACGTTGAATTAGAACTCAGATCAATGGATAAAGGAAAGGGTGGCGAAAAGTTACATTACCATGTTGAAAAAACAATTTCGCATTTATTTCCGCGCTTAGATTCTGAAAAAGAAGTTGAATACATCAAATCGCAGATGAATCCAATCCAATCAAAAGTCGTTGAGATTCCCCAAAAAAGTGAAATACTCATTGATCATTTTGAAGCGGTCGATATCAAAGTCGGATTAGTCGTTGAAGCGATGAAACATCCGAACGCTTCAAAACTACTGATACTAAAAGTCAATACCGGCGAACGGATTCGTCAAGTTGTTTCTGGCATCGCAGAGTTTTATCAACCCGATCAATTAGTGGGGAAAAAACTCTTAGTCATCGCCAATTTAAAACCCGTGAAACTCAGAAACGAATTATCCGAAGGGATGATTTTATGTGGTGACCAGGATGGTAAAATTTATATCATCGAAGCCAACCCAAGCTTAGAACCGGGGTCTGTTGTCAAATAAGTATGAAAAACTTTAATTTCAAAAAAGAAATAAAAATGATTTTTAACGTGATTATCGGCTCCGTTACCATCGGTGTCGGTATCATGTTTTTTATCAATCCTTACAAGTTCTATGTTGGCGGGATTAACGGATTAGTCATGCTAATCGTTAATACCATCGAACATTTCTCCAAAGGAGATATCATTATCAACCTCGGGTTGCTTGCCATCATTATGCAAATTCCATTACTCATCTTAGGATACATTAAACTTTCCAAAAAATTTAGTTATTACACCATTTTTTCCGTTATTATTATTTCTTCTTTTCTCGCATTACCCATCACCGTTGGATGGATGCCAAATGATCCCTTAGCGAGCGCTTTAGCCGGGGGTATCTTAATTGGTTTGGGCAATGGACTCCTATTAAAATCAGGAGCTTCCTCTGGCGGAACGACGATTCTATTTCAATACATCTCGATTAAAACCGGAAGGACAGTCGGCTTGTATCAAATCATCTATAATGCGGCCGTCATTTCTGTTGCCGGATTACTATTTTCTCCCGCTGTCGCAATTTATACCATTATCTCGCAAATCATTGCGAATATCGTCATTGATATGATTCATACGGGGTATAACTTCATGAAATTGGAAGTTGTCACCGATCATGGCAAAGAAATGGCTTCGACATTAGCGCATTCCTTACCGCATGGCGTGACCTATGTCGATGCGACAGGCGCATATAGCAACCTTGCTAAAACGATCGTATACTGTGTTATTTCTGTTCATGAAATGGATACGTATATGGCACTCATTAAATCAATTGACCCCAAAGCTTTTGTGGTGATGACCGGCGTCCAAAAAGTACGTGGAAGCTTCATCAAGAAGATTATCAATTAAATAATAATTCTTGACTAAAATGGACCAAAATGCTATTATGTTAGAGGTACATTTTTTGTTTATCCCACAAGCTCCCTAAAAAAATTTAAGGAGGAAAAACAAAATGAAAACCTATATGGCAAATGAAAATACGATTGAAAGAAAATGGTTTGTCGTTGACGCAACTGGGCTCGTCTTAGGACGTATTGCTTCAGAGGTGGCATCGGTATTGAGAGGAAAACATAAGCCAACATTCACACCACATGTGGATTGCGGCGATAATGTTATCATCATCAATGCTGAAAAAATCGAACTAACCGGCAATAAATGGAATGATAAGATTTATTATCATCACTCCAATTATCCGGGTGGTTTGAAAATGAGAACGGCAAAAGTCATGATGCAAGAAAAACCGACAAGAATGCTAGAACTGGCAATCAAGGGTATGTTACCTAAAGGAAAACTCGGAAGTGACATGTACAGAAAATTATTCGTCTACGCGGGTAGCGAACACAAACATTCGGCTCAAAAGCCGGAAGTTATGGTTATTAAGGGATAAGGAGGACTATTATGGCTAAATCAGTAATGTATCGCGGCACCGGCAGAAGAAAATCTGCAGTTGCTCGTGTTATTTTAAGACCTGGCAAAGGTCTAATCACCGTCAATGGTCGTCCGTTCAATGAGTATTTGGTTTCGGCCTTGGCTCGTCTTGATGCCCAACAACCGCTCGTTTTAACCGCAAACGAGTCAACATTTGACATTTCCGTCAACGTCTTCGGCGGCGGCCTTATTGGCCAAGCAGGAGCAATCCGTCATGGTATTACAAGAGCTTTATTAGAAGTTAACCCAGAATACCGTAAGATTTTAAAACCTGCCGGTATGATTACCAGAGATCCGCGTGTGAAAGAACGTAAAAAATACGGTCTTAAAGGCGCTCGTCGTGCACCACAATTCAGCAAACGTTAATCAGCCAAAAATAATGAAACGTTGGGAATCCACGCCCAACGTTTTTATTTTATGTTTTTAATCAATGAGTAACAATTCAATCGTTTATTGCATCATTTTAACGTATAATGATGCTGTAAACCGGATTGTTTCTCATCATATCTGATTTATAAATTGAATTTTTAACCCTTTTATTATAAAATTGTACTGTTGTTAATTACGGGAGTGATGCTATGCTATTTGGAAGACACGTGAATCGCTTCTATCTTAAATATGGAATTTTCTTTTTAATTGGCATCGCAGCCTTAATCATTGTTGATTACGTTCAACTATTGATTCCCGACGTCACAGGTTCCATCATTGAAGGTATCGAAGCCAATACTTTAACAGAAGCCATGCTAAAAGGCTACGTCAAAGATCTGATTATTTGGGGTCTTATTATTGTCGTTGGCCGTTTTTTGTGGCGAATTTTTATCATGGGAACATCGAGAAGAATTGATTTTGAACTTCGAAATAAAATGTTCTCGCATTCAGAAAAATTATCGCGTCGATTCTACCAGGAAAATAAGTCCGGTGGGCTCATGGCGTATTTCACTAACGATTTAGAAGCCGTTCGAATGGCTTTTGGTCCAGGAATGATGATGGCCTTCGATATTCTTTTCTTAGGAGGGCTTGCATTTTACAAGATGTATCAACTCGATCATACTTTAACCTTCTTTGCGCTCATTCCTTTATTCATGGTCTCGATTTTATCCGGATTCGTTTCACGGATTACGGGCCGTAAATTTAAAGCAAGACAAAAAGCATTTGAAGAGATGAGCGATTTTACTCAAGAGAATTTCTATGGAATTTCTGTCATTAAAGCGTTTGTGAATGAGCTCAGAGAAATTCGAGCGTTTGAAAAGATTAATCGCAGTAATTACGAAAAAAGTATTTCTCATATCAAAGCCTCAACCTTGATGCATGTCGGTATCGAGATGTTTATCACCGTCATTCGAATTATGATGCTGGCGATTGGCGGTTATTTAGTTTATAAAACCGTTGGTTTAACAACCCTGGACCCTGGCAAATTTAGTATCGGTGATTTAACGCGATATATTGCCTATTTTGGTACCATGGTTTGGCCGATGATGGCGGTTGGAAGACTCATCAACATGAGAGCGCAAGCCAAGGCAAGCTTACAACGGATTAACACCCTTTTAGATCAACAAGTTGAAATCCAAGATTCATCAGATGTCAAACAAATCAATGACATCAATGGAAAAATCGTCTTTAATAATTTAACGTTCCGCTATCCTTCGCAAAAAATGGAAGTCTTAAAAAATGTCAGCTTCACGATTGAAGCGGGTGAAACCGTTGGGATTATTGGTAGAACGGGTTCAGGCAAGACAACGATTGTCGACTTGTTATTAAGATTATTTAATTTAAAAGAAAATGAAGTCATGATTGACGATATCGATATCATGAAATTACCGATTAAATCGGTTCGAAACGCAATTGGATATGTTCCACAAGACAATTTTATTTTCTCGGATACCATTGAAAATAATATTGGGTTTGCCCTCGATGAAAAGAACATCGATTTGATTACCGAAATGGCAATTCAAAGTGATGTTCACGAAAATATCGCGGAATTTCCCAATGGATATCAGACGTTAGTCGGTGAACGCGGCGTTACTTTATCGGGCGGACAAAAACAACGAATTTCCATTGCGAGAGCGTTGATTAAAGATCCGAAGATTTTAATCATGGACGATTCTTTTAGTGCCGTTGATACGAAAACAGAAGAAATGATCTTAGACAATCTAGAACATTTAAGAAAAGGGAAGACAACGATTATCATTGCCCACCGAATCTCAACGATTAAAAAGGCAGACAAAATCATCGTCATCGATGATGGAAAAGTCGTTGCACTTGGCAAACATGATGATTTGATGCTTTCGTCCCCATTCTATCAACAATTCGTCTTGCAGCAACAGCTTGAAGACGAGATTGAGGGGGTGGCGTAAGATGGCAAAGAATAAGAAAAAGCAAGTTGTCGACATCGAAGGCATCCACGTTAGAAATATGACTGATAAAGCGATTATCTTAAGGCTAATCAGTTATGTAAGACCTTTTATCCCTCAATTGATGATCGCTTTGGTTATGGTTTTGTTATTAGTAACACTCGATTTAATTGGTCCGTTATTTATTGCTGAAGTCCTCGATTCTTTAGGCGAAGATCATGTTAATTTCACAAAAATTATTTTAATTGTCATCGCTTATTTTGTAACGATGATTATTAACGCTTATTTATCTTACAAACAATCCATGCTCTTACAAATCACAGGACAAAAAATTATTTTTAATATCCGCAAAGAAGTCTTTGGACAAATCGAGAAGTTCTCAATTTCACAGTTCAATAAAATTCCAATAGGTAAACTTGTAACTCGAGTTACGAGTGATACGAATACTTTAAACGCTTTATATACCGACGTTTTAATTAACCTTTTTAGAAATACTTTAACCATAATTGGCGTTTTTGTCATTATGGCCATCAAGAGTCCGACCTTGACCCTTTATATTTCTGTGACGGTGCCGATGGTTGCAATAGCATCTTATGTTTTTAGAATATTTTCAAGAAAAGCTTACCGGAATGTCAGGTACCAAGTTTCAGGGTTGAATGCATATCTATCTGAGCATTTATCAGGAATGAAACTCATTCAAATCTTTAATCGCGAAGATAAGAAATACCATGAATTTAAAGAGAAATCAAGAAAACTGAGAAAAGGTTATTCTTTATCAGTACTTAACTTTTCAATCTTCCGGCCATTGATGTATGCCATCTATATGCTAGCCCTCATCATCGTCTTTTGGTATGGGTCATTACTCGCGATTGCGGGCGTCATCACATTCGGTGTTTTATATGCCTTTACGCAATACATCAATAAATTTTTTAATCCGATTCAAGAACTCGCAGAGCAATTCGATGTTCTACAATCTGCGTTTACCTCCGGAGAAAGAATCTTTGAAATCATTGATACGAAACCTGAAGTCCTCGATACTCCCAATGCAATCGAACTCAAAGAACTCAAAGGGAAAATCGAATTCAAAAACGTTTGGTTTGCTTACTTGGGTGATGATTGGATTTTAAAAGACGTTTCTTTCGTTGTTGAACCCAAAGAAACGGTTGCTTTCGTTGGCGCTACAGGCTCAGGAAAAACGACGATTTTATCATTAATCGTTCGTAATTATGACATTCAAAAAGGACAAATCTTGATTGATGATGTTGATATTCGCGACATCAAAATTGATTCATTACGAACTCAAATTGGACAAATGTTGCAAGATGTCTTTTTATTCAGTGGTACCATCGCCTCAAATATTCGTTTAATGGACGATGAAATATCTGATAATGATATTGTTGAAGCGAGTGCTTATGTCGGTGCGGATAGTTTCATTAACCGGTTGCCCAATAAATATGGCGAAATCGTTCGTGAACGTGGCAACAACTTCTCAAGCGGCCAACGTCAGTTGCTATCGTTTGCAAGAACGGTTGTTCACAAGCCTTCGAT
>DIJY01000066.1:13492-14243 GCA_002421405.1 Caryophanales bacterium UBA5632
GTGAATAAAATAATGGTGATGCAAAAAGGTAAAATTATTGAAGAAGGCACTCACCAACAACTCTTAAAAAACAAAGGTCATTACTATAATCTTTATCGTCTTCAATATGACAAGAAGATTTTACCTGAATAATTTTGGTTAAAACTATCTTTATTTTCATATTAATGTATAATAGAGATAAAGAGGTGATGAATAATGTGTTTTTTCCGAAGAAAGAAAAAAGACAAGTTTAAAGTTCAAAGTGAGGCTGCATATGTGCATCCAAAAACTGAAGAAATGGTAAAAACTCCAATGGTTGAACCTGCAAAAGTGACTCAAACTTATCAATATACAACGCCGACACCAATGTCGGTAGAACGAGATCCAATTACAAAACCAGATCCATTACAAGAACCCGATTTTATACCAAATCCAAATCCAATGAAAGAACCGGATCCAATTCAAAACCCAAATCCGATTCAAGAACCAAAACCTTTACAAGAACCCGAGCCAATTCAAGAGCCGGTTATTGCAGAGAAACCAATCGTTTTAGAACAATCCGACCGATATTCAGGTAAATATGAAATTTATCCTGAAGCCGGTGGTTTCAAATACCGGTTGAAAGCATCGAATGGTGAAATCTTAGTGGTTAGCCAAGCGTATGCATCCAAAAATGGGGCGGCTTCCGGTATTGAAACTTTTAAGAAGAATGTCGAAGCCGGGGTCTTTGAATTCTACACCGATAAAAGTGACTTCACCCAATTCTTGCTCT
>DIJY01000020.1 GCA_002421405.1 Caryophanales bacterium UBA5632
CATTTTTATTATTCGTTGTGAGTATAGTAAGGCATCTTTTTCATCTTTAATATTTTCGCATAAAAATCAAAGGGAAATATCGAAATCAATTGATTGAAAGCCAAGATTTTGCTATCAAGAATTCGACGCATTTCATGAAGATTATCATAGGTTTCAATGACATATTGATTGTTTTCATCTTCTTGATCAACACTGTGGTAAGCGTTCATTAGCAAATCAAGCAATTCTTTTTTTTCGGGAAATGACAATTGTTTAATAACAACATTTTCATATTTGTCAAACGCTTCTACTTGAACAACTTTCGAAATCAAGTTCATCGATTTTCGTAACTCAATGTCAAATTTCGACTGTTGTCGATAAAGTTCTTTATAAGTGTTCTTCAAACGTCTCGTAATAATAATTGTTGCAACTGAAACTGCCCCCAATAAGACGAGGACTAAAATTGAAACTTCAATTATAATGTCCCAGCGTATCGCAAATACAACGTTACTGATCACAATCATCACCTATTTCTTATGCAGATATTTTTTAAGTTCTTCTACTTTCGTCAATCTTTCCCAAGGGAGATCTAAGTCAGTTCGTCCAAAGTGACCGTAGGCTGCCGTTTGTTTATAGATTGGTGCCTTCAGTCCTAACAAATTGATAATCGCTTTAGGACGAAGATCAAAATGCTTTATAACAATTTCACGAATTTCATTATCAGATAATTTTCCTGTGCCAAAGGTATTAATCCCAATCGAAGTTGGTTTTGCAACGCCAATAGCATAAGAAATTTGAATTTCTAGTTCATCAGCGAGTCCAGCCGCAACAAGATTTTTAGCAACGAATCTAGCGGCATAGGCTGCACTTCTATCAACTTTAGACGGATCTTTTCCCGAAAAAGCACCGCCGCCATGATGAGCTTTGCCACCATAGGTGTCAACGATAATTTTCCGACCGGTTAATCCTGTATCTCCAGAAGGACCACCAATAACAAATCGTCCCGTAGGATTGACTAAAATTTCAGTATTTTCATCCATTAAATGAGCAGGAATAACAGCTTCAATAACATTTTTCTTAATGTCTTTTACGATGACTGGATGAGTAATTTGTGGACTGTGTTGACAAGATACCAATACCTTATCAACCCGGATGAAACGTCCCAATTCATCAAATTCACAAGTCACTTGCGTTTTACCGTCCGGACGCAAATAGGGTAGAATTCCGGTTTTTCGAACCAATGAAAGTCTTCTCGCAAGTTTATGAGCAAACATAATGGCGACCGGCATATATTCTTCAGTCTCGTTGGTAGCATATCCAAACATCATGCCTTGGTCACCAGCACCTTGTTCATGGGATTCACTATCGTCAACACCCATCGCGATATCTGGCGACTGGCTATTGATTGAAACTAAAACAGCTAAATTTTCTGCGTCAAATCCGTATTTTCCGCGGTCATATCCAATTTCAGTCACTGTTTGACGCACGATTTTCTGAATGTCAACATAAGTAGTTGTTGTGATTTCACCTGCAACCAAGACCAATCCAGTAGCGACTAAGGTCTCACAAGCAACGCGTGCGTTGGGATCATCCGTTAAAATGGCATCTAAAATAGCATCGCTGATTTGATCAGCAATTTTATCAGGATGCCCTTCAGTCACTGATTCTGAAGTAAAATATTTGTACATATAAATGCTCCTATTCCTTGGTTAGTTTAAAGTATAGTGATTCAAAATCCTCACCATATTTTATGAATCGATCTAAGATTTGTGAATCGAAATACGGGTAAAATTCAAGTTGCAATAAATCGATGGCCCTCGCATGTTTTAACCCGCGTTTATAATTTCTATCTTGTCTTAGAATTTCGTACATATGAGCCAGCAAAATCACTTGAGATTCGCGGTTGTTTTGAATTCCGTTCATCTCTTTAATGAAATCTGAATCGGCGTTTTTTTCAAAATGAGCCCGAACAATCTCCTCAGCCTTTTGGTCAAGTTGTAACCGTTTAATGATGACAGAACCGATGATTGTTTTTTCTTTGATTTTTTTAAAATCAGTTTCTTCTAAAACTTCTTTTTCGTCATAATCCTCGAGGGTTAACAATGATTTTTTTTCGATATGAATCGTCGAGAAATCATATATTTCTTTGCATAATTTGGGAGAAAATCCAAGGTAATTTCCTAATCGTGAAGCGATATCAGCGACACGTTTCGCTGACATATCATACTGAATATCCAAATCGGCACTTCCAGGCCGTTTATAAACACTAATGACATCAAAGACATCAGAGACAACAGATTTGAAATCTTTTTCCATTGCTCGGCGTTTAATGAGTTCTTCTTTGCGCTTGTTGTTCATATCTTCTGATATTCTCGCGGTTGAATAAAGCGCAATCATGAAGACAGCTAAGACGATGGTTCTTAATATAATATCAGTTATTATCGGGCCTTTAATATAATTGACTAATGTCGAAAAATCATTCGCATATAAAATCACAGGATAGAGAATAGTAACATGAACAATCGTCATCAGTATAATTGCAACTTTAAAGATTAATTTCAGCAATTTGGAATCTTGATAAAGCGCTAATACGACTAAAGAGAAATAGATTAGAGAGTATCCCGCTTGAGAAATGCTAAAAAACGCAGAATTGGTAGAATTACCAATGGTTAATCTTAGTT
>DIJY01000035.1 GCA_002421405.1 Caryophanales bacterium UBA5632
ATCGGATACTTTGTCTACACTCTGAGGAAGAGTATTTTCTCTTCCTTTTTTTTGTGGAATAGTCTATAATAAAAAGGCACATTCTATGAAATGAGGAAATGACATGAAAAAACTTTTAGTATTAACAATCGCTTTGGTTGCGACATTGTTTTTGACGGGTTGTGTTTTAAGCACTTCAACTCAATCAACAACCCAAAATAGCACGTATTCTGATTCGATTACATCTGAATCAACAGTATCACAAACAACTTCTAATACTTCAACAACGACAACAACAACCACTGTGGATAGTTCAACAGGAACTGTTACGACAATAACTTATGATCGTTACCAAACCATCGAACTTTTTTCACTCAATGATTTTCACGGAGGAGCCTATTCTGATATCGAAACCTTATCAAAAATTGGCGAATTCTTGAAATACAAAAAAGATTCAACGAATCATACCTTAATTATCGCCAATGGTGATATTTTCCAAGGAACAGCGTTCTCAAATTATTACCACGGTCGTCCTTTAGTTGATATATTCAATGAAATCGGATTTGATGCTTTCGTGATTGGAAATCATGAATTCGATTGGGGCATCAGTGAAATCGCACAATACAATGATGACAACTTAGGCAATGGCGAAGCTGAATTTCCTTTTCTCGCAGCCAATATTCTAACAACATCATCGAATGAAATGATGCCTTGGACTAGTCCTTATGTCATTCATAATATCAATGGAATCAAAGTTGGAATCATCGGTGTAATCGGTGATGTCATTAACTCGATTTCTGCCTCAAGAGTAGAAGGTTATTATTTTGATGATGTCTACGAAACCGTGAGACAATACGCTTATGAATTAAGAACAGAACAAGATGTCGATATTGTGGTCGCTTCGATACACGAGTATAACAGTTCAACAAATTCTGCAATTGCTGCATTAACTGGTGATTATCGCGTCGATGCGATTTTTAATGGACATACGCATCAAAATATGGCAAGTTCAATCTCGCGTAATGGTTTATCGCTTCCTTATGCTCAAGCAAGTAATGGCTCGTATTCATTACTCGCGAAGATTACTTTGGTTTATGATCGAGTCGCAAATAATTTGATTAATGCATACGCAGAAACTTTAGGAGATAGTGATTTTTCATCCACAGATTCAGTGATCAATAGTATCATCAGCACTTATTCGACAGACCCAACCTATAATGCATTTATTAGTGAAGAACTCGCTAATTTACCGGCTTCAGATAAAAATGGCTTGGCGAAATGGGCCGGATCTGTTATCCGTGATTATGTGGATGTCGATTTTGGATTTGTTAATACGGGAGGGTTCCGTGTTTTGCCGAGTGGTGGAGGCTTAACAATGGGAGATTTAGTTCAACTATATCCCTTTGATAACTTTATTAAGACATCGCAACTCACAGGCGCACAACTCAACAATATGTGTTATGTTTTGGGTAATTATGATGTAGTTGCCGATGATTCGGTCAGCTGCAGTAGTGGTGTCTTCAAACGAAACGGTATCGCAGTATCAACCTCTCAACTTTACACGGTTGGGGCCGTAGATTATATTTTTGACAAAACAAATTATGGATTCTTACAAGGATTGAATATTACTCAAACTGAATTTTTAATGCGAGATTTGTTAGCAATCGATTTAAGAGCTGCGAAAGAAGTCGTATATGATTCATATGAAGGAACCACTTATGTTTCAATCCTTCAAATAAATAATCAATATCCGTATTTATCAAATGAAGTGTCAATCGATTATCAAGAATTATTCAAATCGATTATATAATACAAAAGGTTGGCTAATTTTAGCCAACCTTTTCACTTATTCAAGGGGATTGATATTATAGTTTTCAACGGTATACTTTCCATGATCATGATGAATAATGTTAATTGAACAGTTCGATAGATAAGACGTATAGTTGAATTCTTTGACTAAATTGACCAAAATCGCCTTAATCACGTGTGAATGGGCGACAATTAAAATTTTTTTATCGGGATATCTCGCACAAAGTTCATTCAATGCGCCAAATATTCTTTTTTCTAAATCAGCGTTTTTTTCCATGTTTGGAATTTGATCAGACAAGACTTTTTGAGAATATTCGGCGTCAATTTGCTTACCATCGAAATCGCCAAAATGTCGTTCGGTAAAACCAGAGTGGGTTAATACAAGTTTTTTTTCATTCAAGGTTTTACATATAATCATAGCGGTGTCATGCGCTCTTTTTAAAGGACTGGCTACAATTAAATCAAAGTGTTCTTGATGGTTTTTTAAGTAAGCTCCAGTTTTTCGAGCTTGTTCAATCCCATTTTGATTTAAAGGGTTATTCATTCGACCCTGAACAATAAAGTTTTTGTTTGCATCGGTTTCGCCGTGCCGAATCATATAAATTATATTCATAAAAAATCACCTGCAAACAATTATACTATAAAGTATAAAAAAATGATATAATAATGTTTACGAGGTGGTATTACATGAGAATGGTCGATATTATCGAAAAAAAGCGTGATAATCATTTCTTATCGAAGGCAGAAATTGACTTCGTAATCAGTGGTTACACCAAAGGCATTATTCCAGATTATCAAATGAGTTCGCTTTTAATGGCAATCTATTTTCAAGGGATGACCGATGAAGAAGCGACGTTTTTAACAAGCGCAATGCTCTATTCTGGTGATGTCATCGATTTATCAAAAGTCGAAGGGATCAAAGTTGATAAACATTCAACCGGGGGTGTTGGTGATAAAACAACCCTTATTTTAGGTCCTTTAGTTGCGTCCGCTGGAGCAAAATTAGCGAAGTTATCCGGTCGTGGTTTAGGCCACACGGGAGGAACTTTGGATAAATTAGAATCAATCGACGGTTGTTCAATCGCTTTATCTGAAGAACAATTTATTCGTCAAGTCAATGAAATC
The DNA here is from genome assembly GCA_002421405.1 of Caryophanales bacterium UBA5632. Taxonomy (GTDB): domain Bacteria; phylum Bacillota_I; class Bacilli_A; order Izemoplasmatales; family Hujiaoplasmataceae; genus UBA5603. Next base: position 2,914 of record DIJY01000035.1, read on the forward strand.
AATATCTCCGTAGCGGGTCAAACCGCTGAATTAGTCCT
>DIJY01000111.1:0-5154 GCA_002421405.1 Caryophanales bacterium UBA5632
GCTTGTAAGTTTGTAACGCTTGAAGGCGCTTCGGTATCATTCATACCATAATCTTGTTGGAAAACTCTAACGTAGTCAACTTCAAAGGTGTCGGATACAAAATTAGGATCTACAGTACCACCCATTGCTCCCCCCATTGCTAAGTTGATGATAAGATAGAACTCTTGATCAAAGGGCCAAGCATCAGATACTTTATTTACGCTGGTTTCTTTTAAAGGATTAAAGGTTGTTTTTCCGTATTGAACACCATCTAAGTACCAAGTGATACTAAATTCATTCCAAATAATGGTGTAATTATGGAATTCTGATGATAAAGTCGAATCAAATTTAGAAAAACTGATTTGCGTTCCAATTAAATGATTATAAGCCGTTGTATGGATAGAACCAACCGCTTTGTTTAAACCTCCAAAGTTGGCGGTGTGTTCTAAAATATCAATTTCACCGCTGGCGGGCCATCCACCATAAACCGAACTTTTCGGCATCATCCAAAATGCGGGCCACGTACCAATCCCTGCTGGAACTTTTGCACGAATTTCAAACTTACCGTATTTCCAATTTTTAATGTTTTGCGTCCATATTTTCGCTGAGGTGTAATCTTCATTACCGTAGTCTTCTCTTATCGCTGTAATGATTAATTTATCACCATCAACGTAAGCATTTTCAGGTCTTGAGGTATAATTTTGTAATTCGTTATTCCCATAACCACCGCCACCCGTTTGGTGACGCCACTTTGTCGAATCAACTGAACCTTCATAATCGAATTCTTCACACCAAGTTGGTACCCAACCATCGATAATTTCAACATTCGAGCAATCAGCGGGAATGTGAAGGTATAAACTGTTTGGATTTTGAGTTGTGGTCGTCGATTCGGTTTCTATTGAAGTTGTCGAAGTGGTTGTTGCATCTGTGGTTGTGGTTGTTGAAAGATCAGTTGTACAACCAATCATGGCAATAATAGCAAAAGAAAAGGTCAATAGAAGTAATATTTTTTTTATCATATAAACCTCTTTTTCTAAGTCCTAATGATTGTTTCCATCGGATCAGATAAATTGCCAGCATAATCTTCAGCAATAACCATAATGTAATTTTCAGAATTTGCTGGTAATCCAACAAGTTGAATGCCATACACCGAAGTGTAAGCCTTTAAATTACCATTCACGTAAACGGCATACCGTTTAATAGCATTATCATCGGTTGAAGGTTTCCATGTTAGATAAGCAGTCCGATCGACAACTGATAATATTTGTGGACTTGTTGGTATTGAAGGTCTTTCTGTATCGTCGCTAATATAATCTTGTTGAAAAACACGAACGTAGTCAATGACAAACTTTGTTGGGAAGATGGTATTATCGATTCCTTGAGCGCCGCCCCAGTCTCCGCCGATTGCTAAATTCAAAATCAAATAGAAACTTTGATCAAAAGGCCAGTCAACTGACGTTGGAAGTAAAAAGCTTTGATTTAAATTAGGCGTATAACCCATTGAACCAATCGAGTAACCATCAAAAAACCATTCAATGCGTGTTTCTGACCATATAATTCCGTAAGTATGGAACTCGTTTAAAACATCAATTTGGGTAAATGTTCCGTTATTAAGTAACGAATTAGTACTCGCGCCTCGACCATTTGTACTATTAAAACGTTCAGTATGTGTATTGCCATGGACAACATTGGGATCATAACCAACATGTTCCATAATGTCGATTTCACCACTCTTTGGCCAACCGCCATATTTAGAAATAGTTGGCATCATCCAAAATGCTGGCCAAGTGCCACGGCCCGCAGGAAGTTTGGCACGCATTTCAAATTTTCCATATTTGAAGTTTTCGACACCCTGAGTCCAAATCTTCGATGAAGTATATTGATAACCTGAATAAGATTCTTTCAATGCTGTGATGGTTAAATATTCGCCGTCAACATAAGCGTTTTCAGAACGGCTTGTATAATATTGCGCTTCATTATTGCCAAATCCGCCGCCACCATTTTGGTGCCGCCATTTAGCAGGATCAACAACTCCTTCATATTTGAATTCATCACACCAAGTGGGAATCCAGCCATCAACGATTTCGATTTCAGAACATTCATCCGGTATTAAATCTAAAAGTTGCGTTGTAATCACCGTCGTGGTGGTAGTCGATGAGGTGGTTGTAGTAGTTGTTGTTGTTGAATCGGTTGTTGTATCTGAAGTTGTAGATTCACTCAAAGATAAAGTTGTTGTCAAAGTGATGGTATCATCACAGGCAACAACGGTAAAAACAGTTATCAATGATAGTATTAAAAGCAGTAATTTTCGTGGCATATAAAATCTTCTCCATTCGTATGAAACCTGTTACATAAAGATATTAACATATCAATGTGTGGAAAAAAAGAAAAAAGTACTACGCAATCATTTTTTCCTTTGTTTGACGTATATTGTCGAGCGTAAGAAGTGTCATTGTAAGCATAATTAACAATCCACCAATGATTTGAAAGAAATGGATTTGAGTTTTAAACAAGATTGCGTTTGTAATAATCGTAACGACGGGAAGAAAATTAATGAAAATATTAGGAATTGTTAATCCAAGCGTATCAACGGAATGAACATAAAGATAATAGGCGACGCCTGAACAAATAACACCTAAAAATAATAAGTGAAACCAATGTTTTGGTTCAAAAATAGTAAAATCAGGCGGCGCAATAAATAAAGATGGCAAAAATATAAACAAAACAATGATTGATTGAATGGTTGTAACCTTTAAACTATCGTATTTTAAAGTTACTTTTTTTGTAAAGATGTTATATGCAGTCCAAGAGACGATTGAAAGAATCATTAATCCATATCCTAATACCGACCACCAAGACAAATCAAGTGTTAAATCGGAAGCAACAACTAATCCAACACCAACCATCGAAATCAAAATAAAGAGGATATTCCTGGGTCTGATTGACTCTTTAAATACTAAACGATTACCAATGATCGTCGACATCGGCGTTAAAGAAGCGAAGATTGCGCCTGCCGAAGATGAGATAAAAAGTAAAGCAGTATTTTCTAAAGAGGAATATAAAAAAATACCGATGAGCGCTGCTAAAAAGAAAATTAAAAAATCAGCTTTTGTAATTTTAAAATTCATTCGTTTTGAAAACGCGAGAATCAAAACAAAGATTACCGCTAGAACATATCGTAGGAACCCTAAAACAACCGGATTGACAACTTCTAGCATGATGGAGATGCTGACAAAGGAGATTCCCCAAAAAACAACCACAAGCGATATTGATATTAATCCGCCTACCTTTTTCATCTGATCTCCCCCTTTTTTATTACTTAGTTATCATGACACATACCCTATCCGATAAATTGATAAAATCATCGATATTCAATGCCTCTGCACGAATGGTTGGAACAAAGCCCATTTCAATTAACAAGGCCTCCCAATAAGCACGGTCATACTGAGAATAGGTCTCTCTTAAATTATTTAATAACGTTTTTCTTCTCTGGGTAAAACATCGGTGAACAAAATCAAAAAAGAAAGGTTCATCAATTGGTTTTTTTTCGATATTTTTTCGAATGTTAATTTCAATAATTGCCGAGTCAACATTGGGTTCAGGAACAAAAACTGTTTTTGGAACCTTAAACAAATATTTGGTTTCTGCGCGATAGTTAATCACAACGGTCAAAGCATTGTAGTCTTTGGTAGAAGGCTTTGAAGTAACCCGCATACCAACTTCTGATTGCATCATCAAAATCATTCGAGATACTTTTTTTGACGTTTCGAGAAAGCGCATCAAGATTGGGGTTGTAATATAGTAAGGAAGGTTGGCTACAACAACGATTTCTTCATATCCAGGAAAAAAAGTATCGATGTCATGATCGATATCAACGGTTAAAATATCTTGATTGATTAACTCAAAATTATCACACGGAAGGAAACGCTTTTGAAGGATTGGAATAAGGTCATTATCAACCTCATATGCTACTACTTTTTTAGCTGATTCAATCAGATATTCAGTTAACGATCCAAGACCAGGACCAACCTCAATGACGCCCACATTTTTAGTGATTTTTGCTTCTCTGACGATTTTTTGAAGAATGTTACGATCTTTTAAGAAATTTTGACCCAAATGTTTCTTAATACGAAATTGATTATTTGACAATAAATCCTTCACAGAATTACGAAAATCATCCGTACTCATAACATCGCCTCCTCAATCTGTTTTTTTGTAATATGTAGTCGGTTTATCCACTTAATTAGCGCTTTTCCGTTGCATAATGGTATCCCCAACCGCTCACAAAGCGCTTGTCTTTTTGCCTGTGAATGAGGTTCACCGAATAATTGAAACGAGTTTAAATCTTCTCTTGATATTGTTGGAAAAATATCGTTTTCGACAGTAAAAACGTCTTCTAAAGCCCGTTTGATCGCTTCAGGAGACGCATGTTCGATTCCGACCTTCTTTTTGTTCTTTGAAATGGCATCACTTTTTAAAAGAAACGCTATTTTTAGCCCTGAAATACGTTCTAAAATAAAATTTGAAATTTTCTTTCCTGGGAAATCTGGGTCTAAAAATAAAATAACTCCTCGTGACTTTTGAGCTAATTTTATTGCAATTATTGTCTCTTCGCTTATCTCGCTTCCATTGGTTACGATGCATTCAATTCCCGGAAATACGCTCTCTAATTTCTGTTTGTCGTGAATCCCTTCTACGACGATAACTTCTTTATACATTTATACCTCATTAATCTAATTGTTTTGGCTTCGGCTGATTACGAAAATACCGTTTTTTGATGTACTCTGGAACGATAATTGAAATCGCTTGTTTAGCAACTTTGATATCTTGATTTCCAACCCCTCCAGATTCACCATCGATGTTCCATCTTGATTTAGAATTGGTTGTAATTTTCATTTTTTTAGTTTTAAATCGTTTGACTAACGGTGTAGACCAAAAAGGTAAAAAGAAGGATATAAAATAAATTAAATTGTTAAATGGAAATAAGTATCTATATAAAACAACATTGATTAATCCGTCATCGAGCGTTGGTTTATAGATCATATTAATTCCAGCAACACGCTTTGAATTGATTAGTAATATCAAGGAGAATCTTCCTTTAAATTCACCATTGTCGTATTGTACTCTCATTCTAATTTTTGGTATTGTCATCAGTTCTTCTGCGCCTTTAATCAG
>DIJY01000111.1:5200-7122 GCA_002421405.1 Caryophanales bacterium UBA5632
ACGTAGCAAAAATAACGTTCATTTGATTTGACAATATCCATCTTAACTTGTTTTCCATTCAATATATTATCAACGGCAATTTTGACGTCTTTTGATAATCCAAGCGTATTACCAATGTCGCAACATGTACCGGCAGGAATATACCCAATCGCTGGACGGTAATGAGAATGCATTAATCCATTCACACACTCATTGAAAGTTCCGTCACCGCCGGCGATTACCAATAAATCAACCATTTCAGCGCAAGCAATTCTCGATAACTCTGTCGCTTCATTTTGGCAACAAGTTTCAATCGATTTAACAACATATCCAGCTGCTTCTAATTTTTTTACAACATAATCCGCTTTATCCGCAAAGTCTTGTTTACCGCTTTTTGGATTATAAATCAACGTGCATTTTTTCATTAAAATCACCAAATTCATTATATCACAACGCCGATTGCATTGTTAGAAATAAGAGAATTTTTTCGCATTTTTGCCACAAGCACATGAATCAATGATATAATAAACATCGGTGATAATATGCTTCCAATCGATACAATACTCTTTGATTTAGATGGGACTTTAGTGGATTCCAATGAACTCATCTTGGAAACATTTAGAAGAACTTATGAATATCATTTTCCCGAGATTTCATTGACACATTCTGACTTAATTCAAATGATGGGACCGCCTTTATCTGAGACGTTCGCAAAAATGACAAGCTCAAAAGACCTTGTTTTAGAAATGATTAATACCTATAGGAACATTTATCAATTAATCGAATTTGACTATATTAATATCTATCCGCATGTCATTGAGTGTCTGAAAGCATTAAAACAAGCCGGATTTAATATCGGCATTGTAACGACCAAATTTAAAATATCGGCTCTTCCATCAATCAAACACTATGGCATTGATCAATATATCGATGTTATTATCGGACTCGATGATGTCATCAATCATAAACCCCATCCAGAACCCGTGTATAAAGCATTAGATCGTTTAGTTCATAAAGGTGCCGTCATCGTCGGTGACAGTCCCTCTGATTTGCTAGCGGGCATCAACGCAGGTATTCTATCATGTGGTGTTGAATGGTCTTATCGGAAAGCGGAAATAAAACAATTGAATCCAGATTTTTGGCTAGATGATTTCAGTCAACTCTTTGAGATGATTGTAAACTATAATAAATTAGTGGAGGTCTAATAATGGATTGTGTATTCTGTCGTATTTTAAACGGTGAAATTCCTAGTTACAAAGTCTATGAAGATGAAAATGTTTTAGCAATTCTCGACATTTCTCAAGCAACTAAAGGTCACACTTTAATCCTCGCAAAACAACATTTTAAAAATCTGTATGACATTGATGAAGATTTGGCTGGAAGAATTTTTAAAGTTATCCCAAAGATTGCTAATGCAATCAAGGCAGCATTTAACCCAATTGGATTAAATGTGTTGATTAACACAGAAAAACCATTACAAACCGTATTTCATTTTCATGTACATTTGATACCACGTTATGTCCATGATGGTGTTGAAATTGATTTTATCAATAATATGGGTAATACAACAAAAGAACAATATTTTGCAGTTCAGAAAGCAATTCAAGAAAATCTAAAATAATCCTTATTCTATATAACAAAACCCTCGTAAAAAAACGAGGGTTTTTCTCTTTATTTAATGATATCTGTTCCCATATAAGAGCGCAATACTTCAGGTACAATAATAGTTCCATCTTGTTGTTGATAGTTTTCCATAACGGCAATAACAGTTCTTCCAACCGCAAGACCCGAACCATTCAATGTATGAACAAGTTCAAGTTTTGAATCGACATTGCGACGGAATTTGATATTTGCTCGTCTCGCTTGATAATCTTCAGCGTTTGAAATTGAACCAATTTCACGATATTTGTTTTCAGAGGGTAACCAAACTTCAATATCATAGG
>DIJY01000093.1:0-4947 GCA_002421405.1 Caryophanales bacterium UBA5632
AGCCTCACAATTTTTACGATGCAACGATGCATGAGGAGCCAAAAATGGAATTAATGAAGTTTCAAAATTTTTATACGCAACTCGTTTCAAAAATTGAAGAAGAATTATCAATCGATAAAGAGAAATTATCGATGATTTTGCATTCTCAAATCATCGAACATACCGTCGAATATCTTTTAAATCAAATCAAAGAAAACTACAAAGCCTCACAGATTGAATTATGGTTCTTAGATCCAACGTATAACCGTTATTATCTCTTTGATGCTTCCATCTCAATCCGCCATGTATTTCGATCCATGACTCGCTCTTTATCCGCTTTTCACTTTGATACGTTTTTTGATGCAAACATTGATTACTACTCTGATGACATCGTTAATGTTAAATCACTCAACACTTTTATTTTTTCGCAAACATCAAAATCAGAATCGATTTACGCCATCCCACTTGATCATCAAAAAAAGGGTGTCGTCATCATCTTTAATCCCAAAAAACATACCAAAAACACTGAAATCATTCATCTCGTCAAACAAAATATATCTTTAATCAACTCTTTACTCTATACCGATGATTTTGATTATACACCGCATTTAGTTTTGGAACCCTTGATTAACATTAATGCTTTGCTCGGCATTGAGAAACTCTGTGATCCTTTAACCCATATTCATGAAGCAAAAGTGGCCGCATTAGCACGCATGATTGCTTTTACGATGAAGTTTCCTTCATACACCGTTGAAAAGATTGCGATTGCAGGAAAACTCCACGATCTAGGCAAACTATTAATTTCGAATGATCTCTTTTTAAAAGGCGATCAACTAACAGAAGATGAAATAAAGTATATCAAAACCCATGTAACGATGAGTTCAGATATCTTATCATTACTCGGTTTTTCCAAAGAGATTACAAAGCTCGTTATTGAGCACCATGAGCGCTTAGACGGTTCGGGCTATCCACAAGGTTTAAAAGGAAATCAAATTCACTTAGAGAGCCAAATCATCGCCATAGCGGATGAACTCGTGGTCATAGGATCAAATGATGCTTATCACGAAAGAATATCGAAAGCGGAGTCGATCTTTGAAATGGTCCAATTCAAAGGCGTTAAGTACAGTGCCATCTTAATTGAAACCGTTGAACAAATGATTCGCGATAAGATTTTGTTACCATTAATTAAATAATGACCGAATATAAAGAATGTTAAGAACGGAAGAAATATAATTCTTCTAAACTTAACATTCTTTTTTTCATTGATAAGAAAAAATGCACAATGGCATGACCCCTTTGTGCATTGAATCATTTGATTTTTTTATATACTAATCGGGAATTTTATCTGAACACGTTAAATTGCAGGAGTAATACGAAGATAATATAAACAATGATTGCGCCATTTAATATATTCTCTTTCGATTTGAACTTGCTAAAAAAGACAAGGATGACTAAGACAACTAATTCGGCGTAGATAACGAGACTAGCAATCCCTCTAAAAATACTTTCTAAGAAATTTAAAAATTCAACGTCGGCGATTAAACCTGCAAAGCCACTAAATAACTGCGACACGACAATGCCAGCTAAGATGACAAACGCTGCCAATTTTCCGAGAATACTATTTTTGAAGTAAGCATAATACAATACAATGATAACCATCACTGCGACAATAATGTGAGCCAATGATAAAAACATCTGTTTACCCTCCTTTATAAATATAAATTCATCATACCATATCTTATGAATCAAATATATACATTCATCAATATTAACATATAAGATTACATCATTTTCACAAATAATATTGCATAACGATATCAATGCATATAAAAACAGTCGCGTTAATAAATCTTAACGTGACTGTTTTTGGGATGGTATCAGTTATAAAATAATGAAATTAAGTTCTTCCGTATCCGGTTCTGAATTTAATACTCGATCCCTTTGATAGGTTTTTGTTATATCATCACTTTTGACGTCATAAAAATAGTAATACTTATCTAATATTTCGTCATAAACGATGCGAACATTCATTTCACCATCTTCGGAGGTGACTAAATTACCGATTTCGTATGAAACTTTGATTTCAAAGGTATCATCTTCTAATTCTTTTTTGATTTCAAATTGAATGACAGTATCGTTATCAGTTATTTCGACGGAAATCTTTGATTCATCGCCTTCGATTTCAATTTGAATGTTTGAAGATGATATCAATTCTTTCGCTTGATAAACTTCGATTTGATAACTTTGTTCCGCATCTTCAATTTCAAATTCAGTTTTAATATAGTCATCGCCTAAAGTCGCTGATTGATAGGCAATGATGGTCAGTTTTTGTTCTTCTGATTCATTTTCATATTCACCAACGAAATTCGATTCTGAATCATTCCATATGACAATGCCTTGCATTTTAATGACCTCATCGTCTTCTTTGGTCACATTGTAGTATAGCTCATAGATCTCGGAATCATTCAAGATATTGAAACTTGACATTTGAATTCGGTAAGCGTATTCGATTCGATCACTAACCAAAGGAGTCACAATCGACTGATTAAAGGATAATGATGTTTCTAAAGCGTTCATATAATAGTTGACTAAATCAATGTAATCATCCATCAAAAGCGGGCCATCACCGAGTTTCAAACTGAGATCAGTACCAATGAGGGCGCTAAAGCCAATCGATAACTGCGATGCAGTAATGATCGGTAGCGCGTAATCTTTGGCATTGATATCGGTGATTGGATTAGGGATAGTTGTTTGCGTCATTGAAGTATCTGTTTGCGTCGTTGTGGTGTTAGTCGTGGTGGTCGTTGTCGTGGTTGTTTGTTGACCAAACCCACCGGAGAAGGTTATCCCTAAAATAATGACAACCGCTAAACTCATCACCATTGCGAGGGTTCTTAACACCGGCAATGGAAAACTCGTTTTACGATGCATTTTCAACTCTTCATTGACTGGAATGATTTCCTCTAAATTAAATTTCGGTTTTTCAATCGGAACAATTTTACGGATATCTTCTCTTAACTGTTTCTCGAGTTTTGATTTACGCATTTGAGTCCTCCTCTCCTAATTTCTGCATCTTTTTAATCGCTTTATTATAAATCCACATGACGGTACCCAGTGGTTTTCCTACAATTTTTGCGATTTCATGATGTTTTAATTCACTGACGACTTTCAATAAAACGATTTGTCGCTCTTCGATGTCCAAAACGTTTAAATACATTTCACTTTCAAGTTTTTCATAGGAACGATCATCATGCGATGGTAACAAATATTCATCGAGCTGCAGATCAATGGTCGTGATTTTGGCATTTTTACGGTAATAATCGATTGCTAAATTTTTCGCGATGGTTAAAAGCCACGTCTTAAATTTAGCTTTCCCATTATACTGATGAATTGCTTGCAACATTTTCATATACGTATCTTGCATTAAGTCTTCTGCCACATAACGATCTTTGACAATCGCAAAAATGATTGAGAAGACGGAATACTTGGTATCCTCATAGAGGATGTCAAATGCATGATCGTCACGCAGTTTTATTCTTTTCACTAACTCTAAATAATCAGGCATTGCGTCATCCCCTTTCTATGCATTATTATATCATATTAGGGTTTTATTAGGGGGATTAACAATGCTGAAAGCCAAGAAGTCATCCTTGGCCATCAGTTTGGGGGTTTATTTATCTGAACGATGTTTCGTCGACTTCTTCTTCGTCGTCATCTTCCTCATCGTCATCTTCATCATCTTCACGTTCTTCTTCGATTTCAATTTCGACGTCATCATCTGTTTTCACTTGATATTGATAAGTTGTATTACCGGTCAAAGGATCCGTGATAACGATAATCTTGGCTTCACCGGTTTCGGTTTCTGTGCCGTTATTAATTTCATATTTGATTTTTATGATGTCTTGATCATCATCAAATTCTCTTTTGAACTCAAATTTGCCTGATAATTCGCCATCAACGTATTCAAGAACAAATTTTGTTTCATTGTCTTCTTCTTCAATTTTGATTTTTGAAGAAGTGACAACGACACCGTCGGTGACAACTTCATAGTTGTATTTTCTTTCATCGTCTTCAACTTTCGAGACGACTTTGACATAATTATTGTCATCAATTGAAGAGATAATTTCGATTTTTGTTTCATCATCTTCGATTTCTTTTTTACCAGAAATAGCATATTCAACGTCATTCATAATTAGAATGCCCGTTATTTTCGTTTCTTGATCTTCGAATTCATCTTCGTCTTCTTCATCTTCTATTTCATTTTCTTCTTCATCTTCAAATTCATCCTCTGAATCTTCGGTTGTGTAAACACTTAAATCGTCGACTTCATTTTCTTCAGTTAAAACTTCTTCATTGTAATATAAAGTATGTACAATGGGATTTCCTAATAAATCAACTGAAGTAAATACGATTTGATTTGCGTATTCAACTTTATCTGAAACTTGGGTTTCAATGCTGAAACCGCCGTTATCACCTAAGAATTGTTCCATCATGTTTAAATATTGATTGATGTCTTTAATCTCTTGTTCGATTAAAGTATCTTCGGTGTCATTTAATTTCATCGTTAACGGTTGTGCTGTCGAGTCTTGTGATAATAAGCTGGTCGAAGAGATGGCAGAAAATGCATAGATCTCTTGATTTGAAGCGAGTAGTTCATTGATATTACCTTGAGTGTTACATGCTGATAATGCGAATAGGCCAACAATGGCGAGTAATGCGATGACTAGTTTTTTCATGGGAATGCCTCCTGTATTTTTTTTGTTTCAATAATTATACGGTCCAACTTCAAGTTTCATTGGCAAAAAAACCACCCAGATCAGAAATCTCGGTGGTTTTGCGATATAATATTCAGTTTTTATGGTTTGATAAATAGATAACCAATTTTTGTGTCACTATTAAATGAAATGGTATAAGCAATAATCAAGGTCGTTCTTTCTGGGGTGGAGACAAACTTTTGATGGATATAGT
>DIJY01000093.1:5024-5941 GCA_002421405.1 Caryophanales bacterium UBA5632
AAGGATTAAATCTTTGCCAACTTCATAATGAATTGAACCGACTTGCGATAAATAAGGTTCCCAAGTATCGATCATTTCAATTTCAATTTCAAAGGATCCAACCGTCGATTCAATGGTAAATTCATGAGTACCCACCGATAAACCTGATAAATAGTCATGAAGAATGGTCACAGAGTTATCACTTTCTTGATAATCCTCGTTTTTAACTAAGTATTGACTGTCCGAATTGGATTTTACATTTAATACTTCCCCATCTTGGGGTATTTGAACCCATAAATCCAAGGTTGAATGAATCGAATATTGATATTCAACTAATAACTCTAAAATAACTGGATTGGTGGTTGTATTTGATACTGTTGAGGTGGTTGAGGTTGTCGAACTGGTAGTGGTTGTGGTTGTTTCTTTACATCCCACAAGTGCAACCATCAGTAATGCAATTAACAAAATAAATAATCGTTTCATAACTTAACTCCTTAATTTCCATAAACTAATAGTGCAAGTTCAGGATGATCGATATAAGGATTTCGATTTCCTTGATAAGAATAAATGATATTATTACGATTTCTTTCAGCGTCATCGACAGGATCGAGCAAATGCCACTGTAGTAAGGTTGCTAAATCACCAAATTGAGCTGAAACTGTTGTTGTCATGCCATTCACAAGTTCTAAGTCATATTCACCGTTATTGCCTTCATACCGAGTTGCCATATAAAACATCATTCTGGCAATATCGCCTTTAATTTCATCTCGTGGTTCAAAATAAGAGGATGTTAAATAGTTATAGGTTAAGACGGTGCCATAGGTATCAACGACTAAGGTTGATCCATCATGGGGTGTGACATTACTAAAATCTAAATTGCCGCGTGCTGCATTAACAGAAACATCCGCTACCCGAATATGATGTAACTCGGAATAACC
>DIJY01000117.1:0-3623 GCA_002421405.1 Caryophanales bacterium UBA5632
TCCTTATGCGTTTTAAAAATATCGACCGCTTTTTGATAGGCCAAATCCATAACCAGTTCAGATTCAGTCAGCGTTTTATCGATGATTTCCTCGACTTGACTAACAATGACTTCATATTCAATATTTAACAAATTCATTAATTCTTTTCTGCGAGGAGAATTGCTCGCTAAAATGATTTTATTCATGTGATAACCTCTCTAATCTTCGAATTTATTATATCATATAAGCCGATATATTTGATTTTAAATCCAATCAAAAATCAATTTCCTTGAACTTGGTTTCACAACTTACATACGAATAAACCATGAATTCATCACAGTAAATTGATAAAATTTGATTTAACCGTTGTATTCAATCATATTCGGCTCTATTTTAACAATATAAATTGTTATCTCAATTAAAAATTGATAAAATAGGGGTGTTATAGACTACTTAGGAGGTGACGTATGAAAATTATCTTGAATAAAGCTTTAATTTCTAAGAATGATGTCATCGTCGTCGCCGTCAGTGGTGGAATTGATTCTATGGTTTTACTCGATCAATTGAACCATCTAAAAACTTCAATGAAACTTAAAATCATCGTTGCCCACGTAAATCATGGTAAAAGAATTGCATCGAATGATGAATATGAATTTGTAAAACAATCCGCACTGCGATATCAAAATGAATTTGAAGGCACCACCTTTGAAAAACTCCCAAAATCGAATTTTCATACTATTGCTAGAAGTAAAAGATATGAATTCTTTCGAAGTGTCTGTGAAAAGTATCAAGCAAATAAACTTGCTTTAGCTCATCATTTAGATGATCAAGTTGAAACCGTCATGATGCGCCTTGTAAGAGGCACGAGTTTCAAGGGCTACGCCGGTATTCATGAATCAGTCGAAATGGATCATATTCAAATCATTCGACCTTTACTGAATATTAGTAAAGAAACGATTGAAAGTTACCAACAAGTCAATCATATCGATTATCGACATGATTCTTCGAATGACTTAGACGATTACACCCGGAATCGCTTTCGTCATCATGTTTTACCGACCCTTGAAAAAGAAAATAAAGAATATCGATCCAAATTTATGCAATTTACCAATTACATGCAAGAGGCAAATACTTTCGTTGAACAAATGAGCGATGCTTTTATAACATCTTCCCTCAAAAAAGGAACAGATATGATCTCATTTTCAGTCGGTGAATTCAATACAAAACCCCGAATTGTAAAACGTGATATCTTAAAAAAATCTTTTGACTTATTAACTCAAAATACGAGCGAACTCAGTTATAAGCAAATGAACCAGCTTTTAATCATTCTCGAGTCTGAGAAACCAAATGCGAAAATGAAACTATTGAATACTTATATCGCAATCAAAAGCTATGATACTTTCCAGTTTTTAAAACAAACTCCTAAGGAGAATGGATCAGAAATCTTACAAATCCCTTGCGAAGGCGTTTGGCAATTTAGAGACGGTATATTCACCATATCGAAGGCAAAGCCAAACATAAATAGTGGCATTTGTCTTGATTTGTGGTATAATAATTTAGATTTCATCTTTCCTATAACGGTTAGAAACCGTATGGATGGAGATAAAATCATTACCGCGTCTGGATCTAAAAAATTGAAAGACTTGTTTATTGACTTAAAACTACCGATGAATGAACGAAATTCACTCCCCGTTGTCCTCGATGCTTCGGGCAATATCTTATGGGTTCCCAGTATCAAGATTGCGAATATAACAAAAAACGGTGATAAGGTCATCTATATCGCCTATAGAAGAGGTACGTCATGTTAGAAAAAGATATCTTAAAAATCCTTGTTTCTGAAAAACAAATCGATGAAATTTGCAAACGCTTAGGAAAACAAATCACATTAGATTACGCTGATAAGAAACCAGTTATCGTCGGATTACTCAAAGGATGCATGCCTTTTATGGCGTCTTTGATTAAAGAAATCGATCTCTACTGTGAAATCGAACTCATGGGTGTTTCAAGTTATCACGGTGGTATTTCTTCTTCTTCGGATGTTAAAATTACGAAAGATTTAGAAGTCACAGTCAGTGGACGTCATATCATCATCGCTGAAGATATCGTTGACACTGGAAAGACTTTAGATGTCATCTCCAAACTTTTGCTTCATAGAGGCGCAGCTTCAGTAGAAGTTGTCACGTTACTTGATAAACCTGCCGGACGAATTGTACCGTTTGCCCCTAAATATATCGGTGTTACCATTCCAAAAGAATTCGTTGTTGGTTTCGGGCTCGACTACGATGAATACTATCGCAACCTACCTTACGTAGGTGTTTTGAAACCCGAAGTCTACAAAAAGTAATTCACAGGAGGAATATGATGGCTGAAAAACAATCAAACACAAAAAAAACAATGAACTCTAGAGGTTCTCATTTCTTGATGATTATGCTTTTGGTCTTTCTAGCAATCGCAATCATCTATAGTTTTAGCAATGTGAATTCTCCGACAGAACTTAGAGGCGACCAATTCGAACAAAGTTTAATTGATGGCGGCGTCGCTACCGTTTATGTCACCCAATTGCCGGGTGAAAACAACTACCGAGCTTTTCGAGTATCGGGTGATTTAAAAAATGGAACAAAGTATATTACATACCTTGCTACCGAAGCTGATTATGACTACATTCAAAATATTATAAGAGCCATTAACGGTGACGCTGATACGACGAACGACATTCAAGCTACTTATGTCCCCGCTGCCACTTATAATTTACTCAACATTATTTTCCCAATCGTTTTAGTCGCCGGGATCGTCATTATGCTTGTCTTCATGTCAAAAGGTTCTAACAATGCGAATAAACAAGCGTTCGACTTTGGAAAGAGCCGTGCGCGTTTAAGCAAGAACCAAAAAACAACGTTTGATGATGTTGCTGGTGCTGATGAAGAAAAGGAAGAATTAAAAGAAATTATCGATTTCCTTAAAAATCCTAAAAAATATATGGATTTAGGTGCGAGAATTCCTAAGGGCGTTCTTTTAGTAGGACCTCCAGGAACAGGTAAAACTTTAATTGCTAGAGCCGTTGCCGGTGAAGCGAAGGTTCCTTTCTATTTCGTTTCCGGTTCAGACTTTTTGGAAATGTTCGTCGGTGTTGGTGCTTCAAGAGTTAGAGATATGTTTAAAACCGCTAAATCTCACGCTCCTTGTATTCTATTTATCGATGAAATTGATGCGGTAGGTAGACAAAGAGGTACCGGTTTAGGCGGAGGACATGATGAAAGAGAACAAACCCTTAACCAACTTCTAGTAGAAATGGATGGCTTCGGGCATAACTCTGGAGTTATAGTTATCGCAGCTACTAACCGTGTTGATATTCTTGACCCAGCTTTAATGCGTCCAGGTCGTTTCGACAGACAAGTTTATGTCGGCAGACCTGACATTAAAGGTCGAGTTGAAATCTTAAGAGTTCATTCCCGCAACAAAAAAATTAATCCTGATATTACTTTCCAAGAAATCGCTCGTAGAACCCCTGGTTTTACCGGCGCTGATTTGGAGAACTTAATGAATGAAGCTGCACTTCTTGCAGCTCGTGAAAATAAAGCTCAAATCGAATTATCTCATATTGATGAAGCCGTTGATCGAGTTATGATGGGTCCAGCTAAAAAATC
>DIJY01000117.1:3744-3930 GCA_002421405.1 Caryophanales bacterium UBA5632
AGGAAGAACAAGCTTTCTTACAAACCAGACAAAACCTATTAGAAATGATTATCGGTTTATTAGGCGGTAGAGTAGCTGAAGAAGTTATCTTTAAAGAAATCTCTACTGGCGGACATAACGATTTACAACGTTCTACTGCTATTGCCAGATCAATGATTACCGAATATGGTATGAGTGACAGATTAG
>DIJY01000055.1:0-2191 GCA_002421405.1 Caryophanales bacterium UBA5632
GCGGGAATGGATAATGAACTTATCGCGCTTTCAACGGTCCCGCCAACTGCGTCTCCGGCACCCGATTTAAAAATTAACTTACCTTACGCTGTTGCCTTGCGCGATTTCTTTAACCGATATAAAATGCGGGCACAGATGAATACGAAATATATGGAATCCTCTACTCGTGAAGCAACGGTAACCCATGTATTAAACATGATGATATCAAAATTGACTTCAGCTGATATTCAATCAACGATTACGCCGGATGAAGGCAGAAATGTTCCATGGCATATGTATAATGTCGAAGCCTGTGATACGGCAAAACAAACCTTGGTAGGTTTAGATAGTTTAAAAGAGCTGGTCACGGTTAGAACAGACGGGTACATGAAAGAAAAAGTCCGTGAAATTAAAGAAAGAGCCGTCTTGTTCTTAGAAGAATTACTTGAAAAAGGCGGTTATTTTGAAGCCGTTGAAAAAGGATTCTTCATTGACTCTGGAATCTATCCAGAACGCAATGGCGATGGGATTGTTCGCAAAATTCATGGCGGAATCGGTGCGAATACCGTTTATAAACGCGATGATGATTATTTTGCGCCAGTGCCTGCCCATTTTGGCTATAATAATACGAACCAATATAAATTAAAAGACAATGAAAATCCAGCAAAATTAATCCAGGGTTCCACGTTCGAAGACCGTTCAAAAATTCAATATATCGATGAATTAGATCTTGAAGATAATGTCAATGTTCGTATGGATCAAACCCAAAAATATCGAAACGGAAATATCATTAAGCCTGAAGTCGAATGGATGGGTGATGGAACCGTTGTGGTTGATTTGACTTTGCCGATTGATGTTCGCCACGCTGAAGCGGCTGCGATTGAAATTGGAACGAAAATGAATTTAAAAAACGTTGAAGTCATTCACCGTGAAGTATTGCATGTTTCCGAAGGGACTCGAATTCAAATCAAGGGTCAATTTGATATGGATATCGATATCACGACTTTAAAATTAGCGAAATTACCAGACACACTTTCTGACGATGAAATTAGAGATTTCATAAAAGAAAACCCAATCAAAATCGTTGCGGGTACCGTGGGTGAAGACGAGCATTCTGTCGGACTGCGTGAAATCATTGATATTAAGCATGGCGGCATTGAAAAATACGGAATCATGGCTGAATATTTAGGAACCTCCGTTCCAACCCAAAAACTCGTTGACGCCGCCATTGAAACCAATGCCAATGCAATTCTCATGTCGACGATTATTTCGCATGATGAAATCCATTATAAAAACATGAAAAAAGTGGTTGATTATGCGATTGAAAAAGGCGTGAGAGACAAGTTGATTATTATCGCCGGCGGAACGCAAGTGACACCAGATATTGCACTTGAACAAGGGGTCGATGCTGGATTCGGTCGCGGAACCAAAGGGAAAGACGTTGCTTCAATTATCGTTAAAAGAATGAGGGATATGAAAAAATGAAAATTGATTGTTTAGTTGCGGAAATTGGTTCAACGACGACGGTTGTGAATGCTTTTGATGGCATTCATACAAATCATCCAACTTTTGTTGGGCAAGGATTTGCCCCAACAACAGTTCTTTTAGGTGACGTCACCATTGGACTGAACCAAGCAATCGAACAATTAAAGAATTCACTGAATGTTTCAACCCTTGATATCAAAGAAACTTTAGCGTGTTCTAGTGCGGCAGGCGGACTCAAAATGAGTGTGCACGGACTGGTTCATGATATGACGGTTAAGGCCGCAAGAGAAGCTGCTTTAGGTGCCGGTGCGAACTTGCTTTATGTGACATCGGGGGTTCTTAATTATTTCGATCTCGAGAAAATTAAATCATTAAAACTCAATATCATCTTACTTGCCGGTGGCGTTGATTATGGCGAGACGAAAACGGCATTAGAAAATGCGGAGAAGATTGCGAATTTAAAATTGTCGATTCCAGTTATTTATGCCGGAAACATTCAAAATCGCGAGGCGATTAAAGCAATTTTTAATCGCTATAATCAAGAGAAACATCTCTTTATCGCTCCCAATGTTTATCCAAGAATTGATCATTTGGACGTTGTAGAAACAAGGAAAATCATTCAATCAGTATTTGAAGAAAACATTACCAAAGCTCCAGGTATGGAAAAGGTTCGAGAAATCATTTCTGGGCATATCATTCCCGTCCCAGGAGCGGTCATGGAAGCGAC
>DIJY01000055.1:2320-14157 GCA_002421405.1 Caryophanales bacterium UBA5632
TTTATCAATAAAGACACCCTTATTGAAACCATAGGGAAAGACAAGATTACCAAAGAATTAAAAATGGATTATGAAACACTCAATCAATTAATCAAAGAATATAAAGCCATTCCTGATGAAGCACAATTATCGTTAACAGAATTTCTTGCTTATCATGCTTTATCCATTTCGATGAAACGACATTGTGGTAAATTTATCAATGTTTATGGAACTGCTGGGATGACAAAAATGGCAGAAGGAAAAGACCTAACCGCTGTTAAATACATGATAGGTACAGGGGGCGCATTGACAAGATTGCCGAATCGAATCAATCTCATCAACCGATATTTAAGTGAAAAAGATGAGATGCTTTTAAAACCGATTTCAACGGTAAAAGTCCTCATTGACAATCAGTATATAATGGCTACATTAGGCGTTTTATCACTCAAGTATCCCGAAGCAGCAATGACCCTTCTCAAAGCATCACTATCCTTGGATAAGTAGGTGAATTTATGTACCCAAAAATAACCATTGATCTATTAAAATTACAAGCGAATACTCAGACGATGAAGCATTTATGCCACGAAAACGGGATAACGAATTTGTGTGTTGTTGTTAAAGCGCTATCAGGTGATGTCTTGCCTGTTGAGAGCATTGCAGCGGTTGGGTTTGATTATCTTGGTGATTCAAGAATTGAAAATTTACAACGATTTAGTCATCTTTCAATACCAAAAGCGCTGATGCGATTACCGATGCCTCATCAAGTTTATCGTGTCGTTAAATATGCTGATATGTCTCTTAATTCTGAAATTGAGACGATTCGAAAACTAAATAAGGCTGCAAAAAAACAAAAGAAAATTCATGAAATTATCCTCATGTTCGATATGGGCGATTTGCGAGAAGGATTATTTTATCAAGATCAATATTTAGAAATCGTTGATGAAATTTTATCGATGGACAATATTCTTCTCAAAGGAATTGGAACAAATTTAACTTGTTATGGTGGTGTTATTCCGAGTCATGATAACTTATCGAATCTTGTGAAAATTGCGCATACGATTGAACACGAATTTGATGTTGAACTTCCAATCATTTCGGGAGGCAACTCATCATCCGTTTTCTTATTTGGAAAAAATATTATTCCAAACGAAATCAACAGTCTTCGAATCGGCGAAGCAATTCTTCTTGGACGTGAAACAGCCTACGGCGACAAAATTAAAGGAATGCACGATGATATCTTCACCCTTTACGCCGAAATCATTGAATTGAAGGAAAAGCCGTCCTATCCAATTGGATCCATTGGAATGAATTCATTTGGTGAAGTTCCAATCATTGAAGACAAGGGAATGATGAAACGCGCGATTCTTGCGATTGGGAAACAAGATGTACAGTTTGATAACATCGTTCCAATGGATTCATCGATTGAAATTGTGGGCGCGAGTAGCGATCACTTAATGATTGATTTGAAAGATTCTCATTATCATTTGGGGGACATCATTGCTTTTAGACCTAATTATCCGGGGTTGCTCCAATTGATGACATCACATTATATCAAAAAAGAACATATATAAAACAAAGGCTTATCCGCGCGGATAAGCCTTTGTGATTTATTTAATGGTGTGAATGTTTATGATGCGAATCAGGTGTATGGGGATGGTCGTGTTCGATAACTTCGTGCTCATGAACATGACGATGCTCACCGATTACACTAGACTCATGATCATGATTGTGATGAAGATCGTCGTGAGCATGAAGGTGATCGTGTAAAAGCATTTCATGGATATGAAGGTGATTATGCTTTTCGCTGACTGCAAGATAGGTTCCAAATAACATGATAATTAGCGCGAAAATAAATTGAAAAGAAATAGATTCTCTCAAAATGATAACCGACAATAACACGCCAACAAATGGAGCCGCTGCATAAAATGTTGAAGTTCTTGTTGCACCTAAATCTCTTTGAGCTCGTATATAGAAAAAAAGTGACATTCCGTAAGCAACAAAACCTAGTAATAAAGCATATAACAGATAAACCCATTCAGTCGTAAATTGACGTAAAAATAGTGCAATAACAAAAGATCCAAACCCACTTCCAAGACCTTTTACAACAACAATTTGAAGTGGATTTTTAAGTGATAACATTCTTGTGAGGTTATTCTCAAGTCCCCAACATATGCTTGCACAAATAACCAGTAAAGACCCAATCGAAAAATGAAATTGAGTGAAGTCCTCAAAAGATAAGACGACACCAGCAATGACAATAAATAAGATTGCCCATCCCATTCGTTTACCGATTGTTTCTTTAAAAAAAAACATGGCAATCATGGAGGTTGCTACAATCTCAAAATTATTCAATAATGATACATTGGATGCATTGGTCATAGTTAAACCTAACATTAGAAGGATAGGAGCTAAAATATCGAGTAAAACCATTCCAATGACATAAGGAAAATCATTTTTTGTCATTTTTGATTCTTTCAGATGTTCTTTTTTAAAGTAGCTCAAAATAAAATTGACAAAAAGCATACCGATACCTGCTCCAAAATAAAGTAAAGAGGCCATTAAAATAGGAGATACATTAAGAAGCAGTATTTTGGATAATGGTGAACTAAATCCATAGAGAATGGCGGCTAAAATTGCAAATAAAATAGCCATATTTCTTTTGATTTTAAAGATGCTTTTCATAAAGAAAACCTTTCTAGAAAAAATACATTATTTTGATTTTGATATTTGATAATCTTTTCGAACACTGATGATTTTAAAAGATAGAATAATGATGCTAAAAATTGCTGTGAAACCATTTGCGAGTAACAAGGCCCAATCACGAATATAGATTCCATAAACCAACCATAAAAGGACACCAACGGTAAATACAAGGTACATCGTTAATGAAATACTTTCAGTATTTTTCGTTTTAATCGTTTTTATTGCTTGCGGAATGAATGAAATGGTTGTTAATATAGCGGCGATAAATCCAATAGCTTCAAACATGGTGTCTCCCCTTTTTAATCATCAATATCATAACACATTATGATCTTCTTATGGCCTTGATTCGTTCAATTGCTTTGGTATAGATAGAATACATTCTTGTTTCGCTCACATGGTTCAGTAGATCATCGATATCAAACCATCTGACTCCTGAATTTTCGTCTTTTTTGATAAACAAAGGATCATCTTCATTTGCGATAAGCAGATAAGTAATATTTAAATGCAAATGATCAGGGACAAATGCCCCTTTTTTGATATGATTGCGAACATAAATCGTATCAATCATGAAGATTTCATTGTTATAAGGACGAATGTTTTCAACGCCCGTTTCTTCTTTAGCCTCTTTTATGGCTACCGATAAACAATCTTCTTCTCCATCATTATGTCCTCCGACCCATGCCCAAGATTGATAGATGTTATGAAATGCAAAAAGAATTTTAGTCATCGATTCATTGACCACAATCGCAGAAGAGGTTAAATGAGCAATTTCGTTGGTGCGATGCAAGACATCAGGATTGTTTTTTATAAACCTTAAAATCGTTCTTTTATCTGCGATTTCTTGATCGTTTTTTGGAATGTAATTCGTTATTTTTTCAATGAACATAAGTAGAACCTCTTTATTTAAGGAGTATTATCTATAAAGATATATCAAGATGCGTTATTTGTCAATTTGAAAGTCCTTTAATGGGTGTCACTTCTAACCATCGTTTTGAAGTTGCATCAATCAAGACAGCACCCAGTGGCGCGGTGATTAATATTGAAATGACCGCGACTGCAAGAATCAATGCTCCACCAGGGAGTCCTAAACCAAGCGGAATTGAACCAATGGCAGCCTGTACTGTTGCTTTTGGTAGATAGGAGAAGACCACAAATAGTCTTTCTTTTTTTGTGAGTTGAGTCTTGATTAATGTCAATAAGACACCCGCACAACGAATGATTAATGCAATAAAAATTAATAAAATAACTTTGAGTCCAACCGTTGGGATAACGCCGATATCGACTGCCGCTCCCACCAAAACAAAAAGGATTATTTCTGCGAAAACCCAAATTTTCTCGAATTTTCCAACCAATCGTTTTGCTAGCACGACATACTGTTTTAAAATCGTGATTCCCATCGTCATGACTGCAATTAATCCTGAGATCGAGAAAACTGGTTTAATCCATTCTTGAAAAGCGATAAACAAAAATGCGAAGCTAAATAAAATCATAACTTTGATTGTGTCGCGGATATGAATTTTCCTAAAAAACCAAACGAGGAGAGATCCTACACCAACACCCAATGCAACCCCTGACAATATTGTTAAAGGTAATGCAAGGATTGATAAGGCTGAAAACGTATTGCTTTGAGCCATCTGGACAAATGAAGCAAATAGCACGATGACATAGATATCATCCACCGAAGCCCCAGCCATAATCATCTGTGGTATCGATTTGTTCGTTCCCCGATTTGATTCGATTAATTTTATCATTCTTGGAACGATGACTGCCGGAGAGACCGCCGCTAAAACCGCTCCCATCATCGCTGCTTGGAGGTAGGTAATCTCAAATAACATCGGCGCAAATATCACAACCGCGATGATTTCAAAGGTTGCGGGAATAAAAGATAGCAATAAAGCAGGTCTCCCAACCCGCTTTAAATCTTTTAAGTCAAGGGTCAAACCCGCTCTCAACAAAATAACAATCAAAGCAATCTGTCTTAAATCTAAGGAAAGATCTAAAAGACTGGAATCGATTAGGTTTAATACGTAAGGACCTAAGATGATACCCGTAAGCAACATTGCAACAAGTCCTGGGAGTTTCAGTTTGATGAATATCTGAGAAAGCGTTAAACTAAGTAATACGATTAAGGCTAGACTGAGTAGCATAGAAGTTCCTTTCATAAAAAAAATGACTTTACGCCCAAAAATGAGAGTAGAAGTCATCAGCGTTTTTCCGCGGTTTAAGCAAATTGCTATGGGAGAACATCATTCCCGAGTATGATTATACTAAATCGATTGAATTCAGTCAACGAAATTCGCCTTTCTATATTATAAAGGATATTTCTACAATTTTTTATAAGCGTATGAGAGCGTTCACAAAGAAACCTTAAAATATTATCACTTTATAAAGTGAGGAAATTTCTCAAATTATTCTGGTTGACATCATCACTGAATATGAGTATAGTTATATAATGAAATGGGGTAATAGCGATGGCTGAATATTTAGTTATTGTAGAATCTCCCTCCAAATCCAAGACCATTGGTCAATATTTGGGCGAAGATTATATTGTAAAATCATCAAAAGGACATGTTCGAGATCTGTCAATTTCAGGTGCAGGTGGGCTAGGAATTGATGTTCAAAACAACTTTAAACCAGACTATGTTGTCATCCCGGATAAGAAGGCAATTGTTAAAGAACTCAATGATGCCTCGAAAAAAGTCAAAGCCATCTTTCTCGCAACCGACCCCGACCGTGAAGGAGAAGCCATCAGTTGGCATTTATCCCAAGTTATCACAACAAAAAACAAAACCGTCAAAAGAGTTATCTTTAATGAAATTACTAAAAACGCTATTCTTGAAGCTTTTAAAATCCCTGGCGATATCGATATGAACTTAGTTTCAAGCCAAGAGTCCAGACGAATTACCGATCGAATTATTGGATTTAAATTGAGTAAATTGCTTCAAAGTAAAATTAAATCGAAATCTGCTGGGCGCGTTCAAAGTGCTGCATTAAAATTAATCGTTGACCGAGATCAAATCGTCAATGATTTTGTGACTGAAGAATACTATGAAATATATGCAAAATTCAATCATTTTGAAACCGAATTAGCAAAATATAATGATAAAACTCCTAAAATTCCGTCTTCTGAAATCGCAGATCAAATCATCAAATCACTTGTCAATCCGATGACAGTTGAATCGCTTGAAACGAAAAGAAAACCGACGGAAAGCAAGCCACCTTTTATCACTTCGACGCTCCAACAAGACGCTTCGAACAAACTGGGTTATAACTCAACGAAAACCATGCAAATCGCTCAAAAATTATATGAAGGTGTTGATTTAGGACACGAAATTGTTGGGTTAATTTCGTATATGCGGACTGATTCTAGCCGGATGTCCCAAACATTTATTGATACCGCAAACCATTATATCGAGAAGACTTTCGGTAAACAGTACTTAGGGTATACCAAACAATCCATTAAAGGGAATAATGTCCAAGACGCTCATGAAGCGATTCGTCCCACTGATGTTTTCCGGACGCCCGAATCAATCAAATCTTTTTTATCAAAAGAAGAATACAATCTTTATTACATGATATATGCTCGAGCAGTCGCTTCTTTGATGAAGCCGGTGCTTAGAGATGTTACTACGTTAACCTTAAGAAGTGGTGAAGCACTCTTTAAAGCTTCAGCTTCTAAACAAGTATTTGATGGTTATCTAAAAATCTATGGCAAATTTGAGACCTTAGAAGAACAAGAGAAAAATGTCTTACCGGTTCTTGAAATTGGATCAAAAATCACAGCCCTTGAGATATCCAAAAAACAATGCTTTACCCAACCGCCGCTTCGATACAATGAAGCACGATTGATTAAAGAAATGGAAGATCAAGGCATTGGTAGACCTTCTACTTATGCACAAACAATTCAAACGTTAAAAACAAGAAAATATGTGACGCTTGTTGATAAGAAGTTTATTGCGACCGAACAAGGCAAAAAAACCATAGAACAACTCGATCTTTTCTTTAAAGAGTTTATCAGCGCGACTTATTCGAGTGAAATGGAAGATATCTTAGATAAAATTGCGAGTGGCGAAGCCGATTCTACCAAAGTCTTGCAAGAATTTTATGATTATTTCATGCCGATGGTTGATAAAGCTCATAAAAATATGGTCAAAGTTAAACCAGAAGAAACCGGAGAAATATGTCCCCTTTGCGGTCATAAGATGGTTCACCGCAAAGGTGCCTATGGCGAGTTTGAAGCGTGTGGTAATTATCCAAAATGCAAATATATCAAACCAAAGATAGCAGAAGCATCTCACGTCAAAAAAGCGCTTGATACTGGCGTTCCATGTCCAGAATGTCGCAAAGGCACTTTAATTGAACGCCTCGCAACCAAAGGACAAAACAAAGGCAACAAGTTTTATGCTTGTTCAAATTATCCGAAATGTAAATATATCGCTCCTTACCGGGCAACCGATAAGGTTTGTCCTAAATGTTCAAAACCAATTATCGTTGATGATCAAGGTGTTGTTCGTTGCATTGACAATATCAAGTGCGCTTACGTTGAATAAGATTAATCCGCTTTGAGCGGATTTTCTTTTGTGGTTTTCCATGGAAATAGATGATTTTATGATATAATATTTTTAATAAGGTTAGGTGAAACTTATGGGGATATTTCAAAAACTCTTTCAGTCAAAAGAACAAAAACTCAAAGCCCAAAAATACCGTCTCGGCATGGAAAAAACCAGAAAATCCATGTCGTCACTCAAAGAGGTTTTGACAAACTCAAAAAAGATAGATGAAGCATTGTTTGATAAACTAGAAGAAATCTTCATTATGGCAGATATTGGAATTGATACCGTTGTTCTATTTATCGATGCATTAAGAAAAGAAGTCAGTCATCTAAAAATTGAAAAACCAATTGATTTAGAAAATATCATCGTCGATAAAATGTTCGATCTTTACCTAAAAGGCGATATTATCGATACTAATATTCGGTTTAATGATTCAGGATTAACGTTGATTTTATTCGTGGGTGTCAATGGTACCGGAAAAACGACTTCGATTGGAAAAATGGCTTATAAACTCAAACAAGAAGGCAAAACGGTTATGTTAGCCGCCGGTGATACTTTTCGTGCAGGCGCCATCAACCAATTAAAAATTTGGGGTGATCGAGTTGGATGTAGTGTCATCACAAAAGCGGAAGGTTCAGACCCATCTAGCGTCATTTACGATGCAATCCATGAAGCAAAAAAACAAAATATCGATGTTCTGCTTTGTGATACAGCAGGTCGTTTACAAAATAAAGTCAATTTGATGAAAGAACTCGATAAAATCAATCGAACAATCAAACGTGAGTTACCCAATACCATTTATGAAAGTTATTTAGTCATTGATGCAACAACAGGACAAAATGGATTAAATCAAGCGAAAGTCTTTAAAGAAGCAACGGATATTTCCGGCATTGTATTAACCAAACTCGACGGTACTGCAAAAGGCGGTATTGTATTAGCGATTAGAAATGAACTCAATATTCCAATCTCGTTTGTCGGTTTGGGTGAAAAAATAACGGATTTAGATTATTTTGATATCGAGAACTATATTTACGGCCTCTTTGCCGATTTCTTTGAATAAGGTGATTTTATGGACAAAGACTTAGAAAAAAAGATTCGGATTCATCAACTCTATGATCTTTATGGAAAATTATTAACCGAGAAACAAAAAACAGCGTTTGAATATTACTATTTAGATGATTACTCATTATCAGAAATCGCTGATATTTTGCACGTTAGTCGCAATGCAATTCATGAACAAATAACAACCGTAACGACTTACCTTGAAGACTATGAATTGAAACTAGAATTATTAGGTAAGCAAGAGAAACAAGCAAAATTAATCGAAAAATATAAAAAAAATCCTGAAAAAAATGCAATATTAATGGCGTTCATTCAGGAACTGGAAATGATGGAGTGAGAACATGGCTTTTGAGAATTTAACCAGCAGAATGCAGATGGCTTTCAGAAGAATTACTGGAAAAGCCAAATTAACGGAAAATGATATTGAAGAGATGATGAAGGAAGTTCGTCTTTCTTTACTCGAGGCGGACGTCAACTATAAAGTAGTTAAGGAATTCACTTCTGAGGTCAAAGCCATCGCCTTGGGCGAAAAGATTATGAAAGGCTTAGATCCTGGTCAACAAGTTGTTAAAGTCGTCAATGATGAACTTGTCAAACTAATGGGGACCGAAGCGGTTTTAGTTCGGTTTAATGAAACCAGACCCACTGTTATTATGATGGTTGGTTTACAAGGCGCCGGTAAAACAACGACCGCCGGTAAACTAGGATATTACTTAAGAAAAAATCACGCTAAAAAGCCACTTCTAATCGCAGCGGATATTTACCGTCCCGCAGCGATTGATCAGTTAATCACTGTTGGAAATCAACTTGAAATTCCGGTATTTTCGCTGGGAATTGATGTCAATCCGCGTGAAATTGTTAAAGAAGGTCTAAAAAAAGCGAACGCTGAAGGTTTTGACTTAGTCATTATTGATACCGCTGGACGGCTTCATATCAATGAAACTTTAATGGATGAACTTATCGATATCAAGAAAATTGTGAAACCCGATGAAATCTTGTTAACGGTCGATGCCATGACGGGTCAAGATGCAGTCAATGTATCGATGGCATTCAATGAAGCGCTAGAAATCACCGGATGTATTTTAACGAAACTCGATGGCGATACTCGTGGCGGCGCCGCATTGTCGATTCGAAAAATGACGGGAATTCCCATTAAATTTGCAGGAACTGGTGAAAAACTGACAGAAATCGAATTATTCCATCCTGAGCGCATGGCCTCACGAATTTTAGGGATGGGTGATGTCTTAACCTTGATTGAAAAAGCCCAAGAAGAAATTGACGAAGATGAAGCCATGTCAATGATGGAAAAGATGATGAGTGGGCATTTCAATTTCAATGACCTTTTAAAACAAATGAAAATGATTAAAAGAATGGGTGCTTTTTCCGGCATCTTGAAGTTTTTACCCGGCATGAGTCAACTGCAAAACATCGATAAAGTCGATGATAAACAACTCGTCTATGTCGAAGCAATCATACATTCAATGACCCCAGAAGAACGCAAGAATCCGGAATTGATTTCAAGAAGCAGTTCAAGAAGAAACCGCGTTGCCAAAGGATCAGGAAGAAGCACAACAGAAGTCAATCGTCTCATCGGAATGTTAGATAAACAAAGAGACATGATGAAACGTTTTCAAGGGATGAATCCTGCTTCAATTGAAAAAATGGGTCAAAATCCGACGGGTCAACCATCTTCAGTCAATAAAGGCAAAGGCAAGGGTAAGGGCGGCTTTAGAATTTAAATAGAATCCCCGAATTCAAATTTGGGGATTTTTTTCTTTATGATATAATAGATTTGTGAGGTGATTTCGATGTGCGGTCGCTTTTCCATTAGTGTTGATAAAGAAGATATGACTCTCTATTTGAAAGACGAATATGGCATTGATGAGTTAAAAGATGGCATCATTTTACCGAGGTATAACGTCGCTCCGGGTCAATCGATATTGACAATCATTAATGATGGTCAAAAATATCGAGCTGGTTCAATCAAGTGGGGGTTTATCCCCTCTTTTGCAAAAAGTGAAAATTCAAGTCTCGGGATGATCAATGCGAAAGCTGAAACCTTAAGGGATAAACCTGCTTTTAGATCCTCTTTAAAAACAAAACGATGTGTCATCTTAGCAGATGGTTTTTTCGAATGGCAAAAAACGAACCAATCAAAGCAACCGATGCGAATTCAAGTGACAAATCAATCTATTTTTTCAATGGCAGGCATCTGGAGTACTTTCATAAGGCCAGATGGAACCAAACTTTTTACTTGTGCTATTATCACTTGTGAAGCGAATGCGATGATGAAAAATATTCATGATCGAATGCCGGTCATCTTAGATAAAGAAGCAGAAAAGATATGGTTGAATCCGAAAGAAACAAATCCGGAGATTCTATCGAACTTACTATTACCCTATGACGCGAATTTAATGACGTATTACCCCGTTTCATCGTTGGTTAATCAGGCTTCAAATGAATTAGCCGATACCATAAAACCAATATAAAAAAGGTCTGATTCCATCAGGAGTCAGACCCTTCATTCATTTGCTATCTTTACTTAAATATTCGTTGATGAAATGAACCACTGCATTTTCTTTGGGACCTTTATCAATACAAATGTCAGCGATATTAATCAAATCAGGGTGACTCCCCTTGACGGCGACCCCATAGCCTGCGTACTCAATCATCTCGATGTCATTATGGCCATCGCCAATCGCGATGATATTTTCTCGAGGAATATTTAAATATTTCGCCACATATTCTAAGCCTTTGCCCTTGTTATTCTCAGGTGTATATATTTCAATTATTGAATCGAATTCACCTTTCAAATTCCATATTCTAGATAAAACCAACCCTTTATATTTTTGATTGACGTAAGCTTCGATTGCTTTTCCACTGCCTTGTTTTCCAATGATAATAAATCCATTGGGATCCACTTTCAATGTATCTTTTAAGTGACCTAGATACAAATTAGAGTCAGGTGTTATGTGAAGCAACGGTTCAATTGCTTTCTCTTCTTGGAAAAGATAGATATTATCTCTGACTTCACTGAATGCATTCCGGATTAAATCAACATTATTTTCAAAAATATCGATGATATACTCTTTTTTCAGTGTGATGTTTACCATTGGAAAAGATTCATCGAGTGGATGGGTAACGAGACCCCCGTTATAATTGATGATTGGAGTGTCTAAATGGAATCGTTCATAGACAAAACGACTACTACGGTAAGGTCTTCCAGTCGCAATAACGACTTTATGACCTTTTTGTTGAATCGATTGAATAAACTCACAAATCGATTCATCTAATGAATCAAAATCATAAAGCAGTGTTCCGTCTAAATCGAGCGCGAATAAATATTGGGTCATAATGGTCACCTTTTTGAGATAATTATCTCATAATGAGCGGTATTTTGCAAACGATAATTTTATTGGAAGGCATCCTATGATATAATATAATTTAATCTAGTTTGAGGTGTACAAGAATGTTGTTTATTAAATCTATCTTAACGGTTCAACCAATCATGTTTGCAATCGAATGGGTCGACATTCGTAA
>DIJY01000080.1:0-189 GCA_002421405.1 Caryophanales bacterium UBA5632
CTACTGTGATTCCTTCGATTGATTCTAGTTGCTCCGCTAAATATTTCGCATTTTCATGGTCGATATAAAGTCTTTTAGACATTTTCTCTAAAGCAATAATCCCGGCAGCGGCTAAAAATCCTGCTTGACGCATCCCACCACCCATGAGTTTTCTTAAATCTCTAGCGCGATCAACAAAAGCTTTCTTAC
>DIJY01000080.1:316-10921 GCA_002421405.1 Caryophanales bacterium UBA5632
ATTTCATAAACTTTTCTCATATATTCTATCGGTAACGCTTTACCATTAATTGCGTTTTCAACACAAATAAGTGCCGTTCCCGCAGTGAAGGTTGATCTTGTTTTAATTGAACGTTCAAGTTTATTCAAATCCCACATCCCGTTTTGACTTTCGAGCGTAAAAAGTTGAACCCCCGCAATGATTGAAGATGCGCCAGATTCATGGATGACAATATGCGCATTTTGATCGACGATGACTTCATCACCATGCTTCGTGTGAGAAAATAATGCCAACTGATTAGAGAACGTTCCAGAGGGAACAAAAACGGCAGCTTCTTTTTTAAACATCGCGGCAGCAATCGCTTCTAACTTGTTTAAAGTTGGATCATCTTGGAAAACATCATCGCCTACTTCGGCGTTGAACATCGCTAAGCGCATTTCATCGGTTGGGAGAGTTACCGTATCACTTCTTAAATCAATGTATCTCATAACACACCTCTTGATAGTAGATAAACTTGGTATTCTTTTGATACTTTAAGAATCGTTGATAAAAATTCGTGATAATATTTTTTAAAATCCGGACTTTCGAGCGCATCCACATTTTTTTGAATCAAAGCTGTTTCTCTGATTGGATCAAAGATAGGATAATTATGAACCGATTTCCATTTGGCGACTTTCGCAACCGTTTCCATCCTTTGGATGAATAATTTTCTTATTTCTTGATCGATTTGATCAATTTGGTTCCGGTATACTTCAATTTCATCCATAAAAATACTCCTTTTAAACATCAAACGTAATAATATTATAACACAAAAAAAGGGCTTGTTAGACCCCTAAAAAGAAAAAACGCTTGATTTCTCAAGACGTCTTTGGTTTTAGATATTTATTGATTGCGAGAGAGGCTTCCGCGCCATCGCGAACTGCTTTCGCAATTTGAAGCAATCCACCCGTGCAATCGCCTGCGGCGTAAAGCCCAGGAACATTGGTCGCAAATAGATGATTCACTTCAATTTCATTTTTAGGGGTGACGAACGCTCCCATTCGAACTGCAAAGTCAGATGCGGTTGGTGTTCTAGCCGCAATAAACAGAGCATCTAAATCAAACTGATTATTGGAGGTCTTCAATCCTAAAAGCATTTCTTGACCCAGGAGTTCAATGATTGGTTCTGTTATAACAGCGTATTCATTGACCTTTACTTTCAATGGCTCACCATTTGTGAAAATGGTAATATTCTTACTAAAATTCTTAAGAACATCCAGTTCTTCAAGCATAAATTCGCCAGAACCAACTAATCCAATTCTTTTATTTCGATATAAGAATCCATCGCAAATCCCGCAAAAAGAGACACCCTTCCCTTGAAGTGTTGTAAATCCTTTTACGCGTAAACTTGGACGACTCATTCCTGTCGCCAGTAAAACGACTTTTGCCTGATACTCGGCTTTATCAGTCTTAACAATAAATGGTTCAGAACCATTAATGGCAAGGACTTCTTCGCCGAAATTCACCAAAACACCTAATCTTTTAGCTTGTGCTAGTCCAGATTCAATCAATTGTTTTCCAGTTAATGGCTGTTCAAATCCATAATAGTTTTCTATATGAGTTGATTGGCCAAGTGCTCCAAAGTCTTTGGCAATGACGATGACTTTTAATTTAAAACGTTGCAGGTAGATAGCCGCAGAAATTCCTGCAGGGCCGCCGCCAACAACTAAAACGTCATACATCTTAGAGCCCTAAACGTTTAAGAAGGTCTTCTTTACGTAATAAGCCAATAACTTGAGCCGTTGGTTTTCCTTGATTGAAAGCCATGACTGTTGGAATCGATGAAATGCGGTATTGGTTAGCGAGTAAGCCTTCTTCGTCAACGTTGACTTTTCCCACTTTGACTTTCCCAGCCATTTCATTACTGATGTCTTCAATGATTGGACCTAACATTTGGCATGGACGGCACCATTCTGCCCAAAAATCTAAAATAACGGGAACAGGTGATTCCATAACCTCTTTTTGAAAATTTGCGCTTGTGATTTTAATTGTCATAATGTGTTTCCTCCTAATATAAATTAATTTCGATATTATTCTACCAAATAAAAATTAAAATATCTACTTATATGCATTTATGATGCTTATTATAGAACTTCCCGCATGGATTCAAATAAAGACAGTTGTTCATAAGGCAATGCTTTTTTCTTCATCAGGTCAATATAACTGATATAAATGATATCTGCTAAGTCAGGTAAAGATATATTGGTTGTATCGATAACGAGATCAAGTCCGTCAATCTTTGATAAGTCAAATTGAATACGATCAGACTCAATCCGTTTTTTAATGTCTTCGGGTTTATCTTTTCGTAATTTCATTCTTTTAATCCTTGTTTCTTCATCCGTTTTTAAAAAGATAGCCACAATCGGACAATCTTTGATTTTAAGAAAAGAACGAAGGCCTTGGGGTTCAAGGATAATGAATTTATCATGTCCCATCTGATTTTTGGGGGTTCCGTACATATATTGATTGTATTGCGCCGTTTCAACAAAAAAGGATTGATCACGGTAAATCATAAATTGCTCTTCGGTGACAAAATTATAGTCAAACCCATCAATTTCATTGATGCGTTTTGGTCTGGTTGTATAGGTAACCATTCTCGAAATGGGATAACGATTAATCATTATTTTCGCTGATTCAGTTTTTCCAGATGCACTGGGTCCTAGTAATAAAAGCATATATTCATCCCCCTTATCAATGAAATTATTATATCATAAGAAGCAATTCTAAATCACTGGAAATATGGAAATCTTTTCGATAAATGGATTCATCCTTCATATCGCGTTGAATTAAAGATGAAAAAGTAGTATAATATAAAATCGAAAATATCCAATTTCACAAATCCTTGCTTTGAAGGAGTATTGCTATTATGAAAAAATTTCATCTATCGCCACTGATTATCATTGTTCTGAGTTTTTTAGCGATTATAGTCATTGGAACCTTGCTATTAAAACTACCTTTTGCTATCAAAGAGGGTCAAACAGTTTCTTGGGTTGATGCTTTTTTTACTGCTACCTCCTCGATTTGTGTCACTGGGCTATCAACACTACCAAATATTGGAGCAACATTCTCAGTATTCGGTATCATCGTTATTGCGATATTAATCCATATTGGTGGTTTAGGAATTGTTACAATCGCAATCTATATTTTAATGATTTTAGGTATAAGAATCGGTGTCATGGAACGATATGTTTTAAAAGAAGCAATGAACCAACCATCGATTAAAGGGATGGTTAAATTAGTAAAAAAGATAATTTTGACTTCTTTTGCAATTGAATTGATTGGATTAATTCTCAACTTTATTGTGTTTATTCAGGACTTTACGTTTTGGAATGCTTTAGGACATAGCGCATTCCATACAATATCATCTTTTAATAACGCTGGATTTGATATTCTTGGTTCAACAAGTTTAATGGCTTACAGCGATAATATTTTACTAAATATTAGTACAATGTTAATGATTATTCTAGGTGGCATTGGCTTTATCGTCATTTTTGATATTGCAAAAAAGAAAAAATGGCACGACTTGACAATCTATACCCGTGTTGTCATTAAAATTTCTGCCTTCTTAATCCTTTTTGGAACTCTCTTTTTGAAATTCACGAATTATGATTCGATTACTTGGTTACAAGCTATTTTTCAAAGCGTTACAACCCGTACCGCTGGCTTCTCAACCACAGATATTGGTTCTTTATCAATTCCTTCTTTAGCTTTAATCATGGGTTTCATGTTCGTCGGCGCTTCGCCAAACTCCACGGGTGGTGGTATTAAAACGACGACTTTTTATACCATGTTCTTTTCAACTTTCAGTTTTCTCAGAGGAAAACCGCCTGTCATTAAACAAAAACGCATCGATGATGAAACGCGACTTAAAGCTTTTACCCTGGCAGGACTCGCTGTTTCGATGATTTTTATCGTATTTATTACGCTCGCTTCCATCGAAAGCAATAATCCAGCCATTACGAATCCATTTACCCAATTGTTATTTGAAACCATGTCCGCCTTTGGCACCGTCGGATTATCAATGGGAATAACATCATCGTTATCGATAGCCTCAAAATGGGTAGTGATGATTATGATGTTTGTTGGAAGACTCGGTCCAATCACCATCTTTGGTATTTTTAATAAGAACTGGGGTCATCCGAATGTTTCAAACGTTGAATATTCACCGGCGAAAATCTTAATTGGATAAAAATAAATCCCGAAAATTTCGGGATTTTTCTTTGTATTCAATTACTTGATTTCAACGGTTTTATGAGATATTTTTCGGTTTAAGAGGAATTGTTTATTGAGAAAATAAAGCGGAATTAAAGAGAAGAGCGTTACAACCGCACCGACAATGAATAATAACTGCGGTGGCAAGGGTCCTTCGACCGAAATTGTCTCTGTGATCCACTGTACTCCGTTCGTCCCAAAGGATTTAATGATATTTGTGCCAATGATGGGACCAATGACCATCGGAATTAAAACAGCGAAAACGATTCTCAAGCCTTCAAATTGACCGCGTTGCTTCTCAGGGTATAGATTCTTCATCCAAGCTGTTAAAGCTTGTAAAACGGCAATGTAGCCCGCTCCGACTAAAAATACACCTAGTCCTAATACCCAATAAGGGGTTGAAGGCAGTGAAATTGAAACGACAATCAGCCCAAATGTATTGATGATAATCGCAAGGAGGCAAATGAGCGGTGATTTTCCTTTTTCAATCAAGATGGATGCAGGAATGACCACAATCGCCGCAATCATTAAACCAATGCCCAAAATTAAACCTGACATTCCTACTTCAATTTCTAACGTGTATTGGATAAATACTAACATATACGGAAAATACACATTAAAACCGATAAAATAACTGGCTAGAAAGATAAAAACAAGGGCCAATTCTTTGTTTTCTTTAAAGTATTTGAGATTAAAAACCGATAAAAATTGCTTTTTAAATGATCCTTCTACTCTTGGTTTTAATGTCGGGCTGTCTTTCAAGAAAACAAGACTAAACAAGCCAATCATCATGACGAGGATCCCCATAATGATGAAGAATCCAAAATAGTCAAATCGGGCAATAATAAAACCAGACCCGATGGTTCCAACGATGGTCGCTAAGACCGGCATGATTGCCAAAGCCCCGCCGAGTTTTCCTCGGTTCGATTCATTAGAGATATCGGTTGTCCATGCATTAAATCCGGCATCATTTCCCATGGAACCAAAGGCGCTCATAATTGCATCAGCGGTGATGACCGATAATGCGGCGATGGTAAAGGCGATTGCGAGTCCTCTTGCGAGCAAAGATTGATAAATGAGTTCGGTAAAACCAAAGGCGATGGTCGCAACGCCCCATAAAATATACCCAATGACGACAAATGGTTTTCTCTTTCCGATTCGGTCACTCAAAGTACCAAATAAGAACGTTACAATGGTCGTGACAGCCGCGCTGACCCCAACCATCCAAGCAATGACATCAGGAACATAACCTATTTTTTCATATACAAATGTATTAAACCAGTTATTTTCAATATTCCATGCAATTTGGCCTGCCATCCCAACAATCCATATAAGCATCCAATTTCGCTTTCCAAGGTTCGTTACAACTTTCTCATTCACAGCCTGCTTTGCCATAATTCCCTCTCTTTATTGGTCATATGAAGTTATTATACTACAACCGTTTCGTTTTTGAATATTGGTAATGCGAAAATTACTAATTTCAGTTATAATAAAGGCTGTAATTGATTGGAAAGGAAACCCTATGAAAGACAAATTACCAATGATAAAAATTATATTTGAAGATGAGAATATTATTATCGTCGATAAACCGATTGGGATGCTTTCCCATCCAGATGAAAAACTCAAAGAAATCGACATTTTAACCGAACTCAAAACAAAAAAATTTGACGCATCACATTACGCTGTCATCAATCGGCTCGATTTTAATACTTCTGGGTTGGTGATTGTTGGGAAAAATACGAGTGCGATTAAAGAATTAAATAAAGCATCCATTGAACGAAAAATCCAAAAAACATATTTATGTGGTGTCACTGGCTACTTCTTCTCGCCTTCAGATACTCTCGTTGCTTATTTATTAAAAGATTCAACGCAATCAAAAGTTAGAATTTCTGAAACTGAAATAGCAAACAGTCAAAAGATTATGACCAAATATACGGTATTACAAGAATTGAACAATATGTCCTTACTAGAAGTTGAATTACTCACGGGCAAAACGCATCAAATCCGAGCTCATCTATCGCATGCAGGCCATCCATTATTAGGGGACCCTTTATATGGGTTTCCCTCAGTCAATAAAAAAATAGGCTTAAAAACCCAAGCATTATGTGCATTCCGACTTCATTTTCATTCAATTGAAGAGTCAAGCGTTTTATATTACTTAAATAATCGAGATTTTAAAACAACAAATATACCGTTTATCCATCTATTTCCTAATTTTAAAAAATAAATGCGACTCCCTTTTGCGAGTCGCATTTTCTATCGAATTATTTTGCCTTGACAGATGACATGAACCAGGTCATATTTCTCATTCATAATCAAAATATCTGCACATTTGTTTGTTTCAATTGATCCAATCAAATGATCAAGTTTCATCAGTTTCGCGGGTGTGATGGTTAACATTTTTATGGCATCAATAAAATCAATGCCGATGGAAACCACATTTTTTAAGAGTTGATTGACAGTCGCAATCGATCCAGCTAATGTGGGTTGATTATGAAGGTAAGCAGCATCCTTGACATCAATCAAGACTTTATCGTTTTCGGGTCCTAAAAAGAATTGACCTTCTCCCATCCCTGCAGGAGACAAGCAATCACTGACAAGAATGAGACGGTCCGCCGTTTTATTAAGGTAAGCCAATTTGATTAATTCGACAGGAACGTGTTTTAAATCGGCGATGAGTTCAACGTATAAGTCTTTCTCTAATAAAGCCATTTCAGCGACGCCCGCGGCTTTCATTCCTTGATGTAGTCCTACAGTAGACATTGCATTATAAAGATGAGTTACACTATTATAACCATGATTCATCGCATCTTTGATGGTTAATCCATAAGCATTGGAATGACCGATAGAGGGGTTCACCCCTTGATTATGAAGATAATCTCCTAAAGAGAGTCCACCTTCTAATTCTGGTGCCGCAGTCATCCGTTTCACAAAAGGATAATTTTCAATCCATTTAGAATATTCTTCAAATTCCGGATGACGCAAGAAGTGAAGAGGGTGCGCTCCTTTTTTATCAGGTGATAAATAGGGGCCTTCTAAATGAGCTCCTACTAAACGGGCTTTGATTGTATTAGAATTCATCGCTTGTTTATAGGCATTAAGAAACGCAGTAATCGCTTCATTAGAAGCTGAAATCGATGTTGGGACTTGTGAAGTCGCTCCATGGAAGAGATGAAAATCGGTCGCCTTTTGAAAGGCTTCCAAGTTCGCTTCCATAAAATCATGACCGCCACCGCCGTGAACATGAATATCAATCATTCCCGGTGTGACATAACAATTCGTCGCATCAATTAAATGGTCATAACCTTTCAGATTGTGACCAATTTGTAAAATCTTGTCCTCTTCAAAAAGAAGGTCCAATACTTGCATACCTTCTTTCGTTACAACGGATCCATTCTGAATGAGTGTAATCATTTTAACACGCCTTTTATAAGTGGAATCGTTTGCGAATTTCGTTCTTAATTGATTTTGGGAAGAAGAAAATAATAATCAGAAGGATAAACATCGCTGCGCCAAAAGCGGCGATGGATGGCCATAATACCGTAATGACTTTGAATAGCCCTAAAATGATTGGAATTAATGAGAAGACAAGAATGGATAAGAGATAAATCAAATACTCGCGGTAATTGATTCTTTTCACCCAAATAATGACTGAAATCGCAAAATTACAGGCCAATAATGAGAGAGGCGTGACATAATTAAGTGCCCAGCCTTCTGTCGCGGGTTCTTGTGTGTAATTTTGGTCGATTAAGTTAAGAATAATCAGTAAGAGGGTTGTTAAAAACGCAAGTTTAAAAGCAATATTTTGTTTTGATAATATTCCATATCGAACGACAAGCCAAAAATAGAGCGTTGAACCGATTGGAATCAAACTCCATAAGACTGGGGTTGTTTGATAGGTGAAAAAATTAATCGATGCCAAAGAAAGAATTGTCACCACCGTAATAAACAGCATGATTTTTTTTGTTAGCGGTAAAACAGTCCGGTTGAGCGCCACATATTCTGGATATATCTCTATTCTTGATTCGTCATCATCGCCAGATAAAATTTGGTGACAAAGCGGGCAGTATTTTTGATTTGTTTGAATATCAACATTACATTTATCACAATGTTTCATATAGAATACTCCTCCACATAGTTGCTTTCAATTTCAACTTCAATTCCCTGTTGGGTAAAATGACGGAAGAATTCGCGTTCAATCGTCGTTTCAATGATAGAACGAGTGAATGTAATTTTGAATTTGTCTTGAAAGGACGAAATGGCGATATTTAAAGTGTTATATTTACCTGAATAAACAGCCGCTGAGATACTATCAATATACGGTACCATGGATTTTGGCAGTTCCACATTTCCTAAATTCGAAAGCGATAACGTATTTAGCGTAATTCCCATCAAAGCATATCCAATTCTAAGGGCGTATTTTTTGAGAAAATAAGGGGTAATTCTTAAAAAGATGTTCCGTTCAAAAGCGAAGTTTTCACTCATTTTGCGGATCAATTCTTTCTTGTCCATCCCGGCTCTAAATTGATCTTTAACGAGCGCTAAAATTTCATCAAACGTGATATCTGGACGGTTCATTCGCATATCGGATTTAACGAAAATCGAGAAATTTCTTAAAGTATCTGACGGAAAAT
The DNA here is from genome assembly GCA_002421405.1 of Caryophanales bacterium UBA5632. Classification (GTDB taxonomy): domain Bacteria; phylum Bacillota_I; class Bacilli_A; order Izemoplasmatales; family Hujiaoplasmataceae; genus UBA5603. Next base: position 9,181 of record DIJY01000080.1, read on the forward strand.
GTTTTCTTAAATTGACAGGAACAAATATTTTCACGGGTTGTTGGTTATAGGCAAGATGTTCACGATATTTAATTTGGGTCGTATAAATTGTAATCATGGTTAAAGCGGTCAAATATTCTGTGATTGTCGCTTGATATTTTCTTGATAACTCAAGCATTTTTTTGGTCGAAAAGGTCCCTGAAATCAAGCCAATGTTATTGTCTTCAATCGGCGTCCCTTTAATATGAAAAGCTCTATCTTCATGGACATGTTTGTGATTATTTGGATCATAGTAAATACCTTGAGCGTCAGTATACTCTTCTTTTTTAGGCAATGAATCTTTGGTTAGAATAATATTATCAGGCGTTAATTTATAGCCCTTCAGTTGTAAATATTCATACACAAGCGATTTCAATAATGTTAATGCTCCCGTTCCGTCCGCAAGCGCATGAAACATTTCAACTGCAATCAAAGGACCGCGATAATAGATTTGGAAGAGATATCCATTATTTTCTTTTGGACTTAATCGACCGCAAACACGATATGTGAGCGGTAATACAACAAAAGGACGTTCATTCGAATCAAGATAATTCCAGAAAAATCCACTTTTTAATCTAACTTTAAACATTGGAAAACGCTCCAACACTGCATCAGCAGCAAGTTGGAGTAAATCGGGGTCAACTTCTTCTTTTAATATCATTTGGACACGAAACGTGTTGGTCTCTTTTTTATTAGAAACGGCTGGAAATATTTTGCCAGCATTATCGAGCCTATACCAGTCGCTCACATGATGTGTTTTAGCCATATTTATCCTTCTTTCAATTCAAAAAAACTAACAAGCAATAAACTTTGTATCGATGTAATCTTCAATCTCTCTCCACGCCTTTTTAGCATCAGGGATTAATCCAAACGCAAGTTGAAATACATGAAACATGCCTCGATAAAGCGTGACTTGAACATCAACGCCGGCGTCACTTGCCTTTTTCGCAACGGTTAAAGTATCACTTTCTAATACTTCGTGACTTCCTACATGCATCATCATCGGAGGAAAATCTTCAAAGGTTCCGTAAACCGGTGAAATATAAGGATTATATAAATCATTATTACTCACATAGTCATTATGTTCCAGTGGAAGTGTGTGGTTTCCCAACATGGGATCAAGGGTTTGATTTCGAAGATAAGATTCACCCTCCGAAGCCAAATCGGTCCATGCAGACATTGTAATAAGTGCTCTAGGCATCGGTAACTCAAGATCCCTTAAACGCATGCATAACGCTAGCGTTAATCCGCCACCAGCACTATCGCCAACAACGATGATTTTATTGGGTTCAAAATGCTGATTTAATAGATATTGGTACGCTTCAAGCGCGTCATCTAAGGCAGCGGGATAGGGATGTTTTGGGGCAACTCGGTAATCAAGGGAAAATACATGAGAACCGTGAGCAATCTTATGATATTTGATGGCAGAACGTCTATAGGTATCGTTATATGGTTTTACGTAGGCTCCGCCATGTAACTGAAGAATAACATTCCCACAAGTTTTTTTATTTGAGAAGATCCATTCCATCTTGGAATTTGATAATTCAATCCATTTCGAACCAATTCCTTTTGGATATTTAAAATCGGGAGACAATTTTAAAGAGTATAGTTTTCCAAATGATGCATCTGAATAGATTGGATTTTTAATAACAAGGGTTTTAGATAATCTTAATAATTGTTTGGCAAGACTTCCGCGCAACGTCTTTTTTGTATAACGAATTTC
>DIJY01000080.1:10959-16409 GCA_002421405.1 Caryophanales bacterium UBA5632
TGTGAATGATATTGCAAAAAATGACTTGCTTACAGAAAAATATAAAATAAAAATAATGCTCAAAACAATAAAATCTATTATAATGTTAATATGCAAAGCAGGAGGAATTTATGAAAGCATACGAACGATTGTTACAATATGTAAAATTTGATACCCAATCAGACCCTAATTCGAAGAAGTATCCTTCTACCGATAGACAACTCGATTTATTAAAGTATTTACTACAAGAACTATATGCTTTAGGGGTTGAAGCGAAAATTGACGAATTTGGTTATGTCATTGGAAAAATAAAGGCAAACACTGAAAAAAAATTGCCTAAAGTTGCATTAATCGCCCATGTAGACACATCACATGATGCGAGTGGGAAGAACATTAAACCAAGAATCATTCATGATTATCAAGGTGAATCGATTCTCCTAAACGCTGAAAAGCACATTGAAATAAATCCAAAAATCTTTTCAAAAATGAAACGCTCCATCGGACACGATTTAATCGTCACCGATGGTACGACCTTACTGGGAGCTGATGATAAAGCGGGTATCGCTGAAATTATGACCTTTGTGGAGTATGTCAAGAATAACCCTCAATATATCCATGGAGATTTAAGAATTGTCTTTACTCCTGATGAAGAAATCGGAAAAGGCACTGATCATCTTGATATCAAAAAGATCGACGCAGATTTTGGATACACGCTTGATGGTTCTTCTGCGGGTGAAATAGCCTATGAAAATTTCAATGCCGCTTCCGCCAAACTTTTGTTTATCGGTAAATCTGTACATCCAGGCTCCGCGAAGAACAAAATGCTTAATTCCATTAATTTAGCGTATGAATTCGACCAATTGTTGCCTCAATACATGCGTCCGGAAGCAACCGATGGTTATGAAGGATTCAATCACCTCATGCAAATTGAAGGCGCGTGCGAACAAACTAAAACCGGATATATCATCAGAAATCATAATATAACTATTTATGAAAAACAAAAATCTGATTTTTTAAGAGCTGCCCAATTTATGAACGACAAATATGGCAAAGGAACCTGTGAACTTACCTTAACTGACGCTTATTTCAATATGCAAAATGCTCTCGAAGATAAGATGCATATTGTTGATATCGCCTTTGAAGCCATCAAAAATCAAGGATTAACTCCAATCGTAGAACCAATCAGAGGCGGAACAGATGGCGCAAGGTTAACTTATATGGGCCTCCCGTGTCCAAACCTTGGAACGGGTGGATATAACTTCCACGGCCCCTATGAGTACGCTGATATTCAAGAAATGGACATGGCAGTAGAAATCATTAAAAACATCATTACAATTATCACAAACCAATAACTATTAAAAATCCGAACCATCTCACACTGTTCCGGATTTTTTATTTATGATAACTTGAATGATTCAATATGGATAAAGAGCGATAAATTTGTTCGACAAGGATCAAGCGCATCAATTGATGAGGAAACGTCATTTTTGAAAATGAAAGAGATTTATTGCTGAGTTGTTTTACTTGATCCGATAATCCATGTGAACCACCGATTATCAAAACAATCTTATTGGACTCAAATTGAGTTGTTTTGTCTATCAATAATGCTAGTTCTTCGCTCGATATCAAATCGCCATTGATTTCTAAGGTTATAAGATAAGCCTCTTTAGGAATCTTTGAGATGATTTGCGATGCTTCTACCTCTAATTTTTTTTTAATTTCCGCATCTGAATCATTGGCTGGATTTTTTTCATCTTGGACTTCAATGATATCGATTTTAGCGTATTTAGTTATCCGTTTAACATATTCGTTGACACCGTCAACCAAATACCTTTCTTTAAGTTTTCCAACAGCGATGATGGTTAGATTAATCATTTTTCTTCCTCGCTCGCGGATGAGTATTTTGATAGATTTTTTTTAGATTATCACTCGACGTCTTCGTATATATTTGCGTGGTTGATAAACTTTTGTGACCTAACAATTCTTGAACGGTTCGAAGGTCAACACCATGATTTAAAAGGTGAGTAGCGAATGAATGTCGAAAGGTGTGAGGCGACATTTTTAAAGAGGAAGCCTGGTGTTCAAGTTCTTTATCCAATACATCGCGAACACCTCGATCTGATAACGGATTTCCCTTAAAATTTAAAAAGAGACTTTTATCATCTAGTTTCTCAGTTCTTGCGCGAAATACTGGTCTCGTTATAATAATATAATCACGAATTCGGTTGATAGCGGTGTCGTGAATTGGAACGTAACGATCTTTTGAGCCTTTTCCATGAACCAAAACCGTTTTTGTTTGATAGTCTAAATCTGATAATTTAATATTCACAACTTCTCCAACACGGAGCCCACAACCATACATCAGTTCAAATAACGCGATATTTCGTTTGCCTAAAAGTGAAGATGAATCAATTTTATCTAAAAAATCGAATATTTCGTTTTCATAAATAAATTTAGGTAGTTTTTTGTCTTGTTTCGGTAAAACGGCACTGAGGAAAGGATTAACTTGAAGATATTGGTCGGTGATTAATCGATCAAACATCGATTTCACACTCGATATTTTTCTTCGAATTGATTTTGGGGTATATTTCCCATGCAAAAAACTAATATAGAACTTCGCAATTCGTTCAGATATTTTAAACATCGCTCCAAGATCTTCATTGTCCAAAAAGGCAGCCAAAGTCTTGACATCATCAAGATAGGCAACCACGGTATTAATCGAATAATGTTTTTGATCTTCTAAGTAATGGCGATAATAGTCTATCAGTTCGAGATTAGTCAAAAAGATGTTCCTCCATCATTTGATTTATTAAGCTTATAGAACGTTTTACAATTTGAAGTTTCTTATCTTTTTTTGATTTAAATCTTCCGGTTGTTTCGGGAAACAATCCGAAATTAATATTCATCGGTTGAAAATCAGTTGGTGAAGCATTTTCGAGATAATATGCTTGAGCACCTAAAGCGGTCTCTCTCGGCATGTTTACAAACGGTTTATTCAGAATATAATTAGTCATATTAAAGCCAGCGAGCCAACCGGAACCCGTGCTTTCTAAATAGCCTTCAACGCCAGATAATTGTCCCGCTATGAAGTAGTATGGAAATCTCTTTGTTTGATAATATCGATTTATAACTTTTGGTGCGTTAATAAATGAATTCATATGCATGACTCCATATCGGACAATTCTTGCCTTTTCTAACCCCGGAATCAAGCGAATGATTCGTTGTTGTTCGCCAAAAGTCATATGGGTTTGAAAGCCAACAATATTGTATAACGACCCTGCAACATTATCTTGTCTTAATTGAACAACGGCATAAGGACGGTGTCCATCTTCCTTCCCTAATCCTACCGGTTTCATCGGACCATATAAAAGTGTTAGTTCACCACGCTTAGCCATTTCCTCGAAAGGCATACATCCTTCAAAAATTTTCAATTCAAATTCTTTAGGAATAACACATTCAGCGTTAATAACTTCTTTGTACCAAACATCATACTCTTCTTTGGTCATTGGACAGTTGATATAAGTAGCTTCACCTTTGTCGTATCGACTTTTAAAATATGCTTTACTCATATCGATGGAGTCATATTCAATAATCGGTGCCGCAGCATCATAAAAATACATCGTATCTTCACCCGTCAGTTCTTTGATGTGAGTAAACAAAGCATCGCTTGTCAAAGGACCGGTCGCAATAATGCATGGGGTGCTTGGCAATGATGTGATTTCTTCATCAATCACCTCAATCAAGGGATGATTGCGGATTATATTTGTCAAATAATTTGAGAATACATGACGATCAACCGCGAGTGCGCTCCCAGCAGGAACTTTTGAAATTTCAGCGGCCTTCATGATGATGGAATCCAATCGTCGAAGTTCTTCTTTTAATAATCCAGCCGCGTTCATCAAATCATTACTTCTAAAAGAGTTTGAACATACCAATTCTGCAAAACTGTCTAATTGGTGAGCGGGACTTTTTTTCACTTTTTTCATTTCATATAATTTTACTGGAATCCCACGTTTGGCAAGTTGATAACTTGCTTCTACTCCTGCGAGTCCAGCGCCGATAACCGTAACAAATAATTCTTTCATTGTTTCACCAACCTATTAAACATTATATCATAATCAAAAACTCGGAGTATATAAATTGAAAAAAGCGGTTGTCCGCTTTATTTCATTATTTTTATCACAATGGGATCTTGGATTAAATCAATGAGGCCATTTTCAACTTTGAGCATTTTACCGCTCAATTGATTACGATATAATCCATCTTCAAGCTTTGTTTTTATCCTTCCACTCACTTGACCAACATTGAAAATACCATGCCAAATTTCTTGTTCGTTTTCAAATGTATTATAACCTACACCATCAATTTCTGGAATATTAACTTGATATATTCCTGACGAAAAAACACTTCTTTTTTTAATTTTTATAAGTTTCTTTAAGTATTCACTAATATCGTTATTACGTTTCATTAAATCTTTTTCGAATAAATCAGGTCGATGACTAGACGAATATTCTCCCCCCGCATAAAGCATAAACGCGCCTTTTTGGAAGAAGGAAAAACCAAACCAGTTTAGAATCTTGAACTGATTATCTTTTACGTATGCAGCAATTCTTTCAAAATCATGATTTTCAAGATTCTTCATTTTAACGTAATTAGCTGGATAGATTTCATCTTGTCGCGCGATTGCTTCTAAGTAATCTTTAAGCGGACGTTGTCCTTTTAAGTAACCATCAAAATAAGGTTGAACATCATATTCATAGGCCATATCAAAAACTTGATAAATCTCTGATTCACTCCAAGCTTCAAAACCCAAGTCGCGAATATATTTCACAAAACCACCGTGAACTGATTCGCTAATCCATATCGTTTTGCGATTAATCTTTGAAACTTCTTTTCTTGCATATTTCCAAAAGTCAATGGGAACAAGACTCGCGACATCACATCGAAATCCATCAACTCCAAGAGTAGTGTAATATTTTAATGTGTCAGCCAATTCAATCCACAAATTTTTGTCTTTGGTATAATCAAAATCGGTGATATCCCACCATTCGCCAACCCTATTATTAAATTGCCCATTTTGATCTTTATAAAACCATTCAGGATGTGCCTTTAATAGCATTGAGTCTCTCGAAGTGTGATTAAAGACGACATCGATAATAAGTTTCATATTTCTTTTATGTGTTTCTTCAATCAAATCTAAAAAATCGTTTAATGATCCTAATTCTGGATTTATTTCACGGTAATTTTTAATTGAATAAGGGCTTCCAAGCGACCCTTTACGATTCTTCTCGCCGATGGGATGAATTGGGAGCAAATATAAGATATCAACACCCAAGTCCTTGATTCGATCAAGGTCCTTAATCAGACCTTTAAAAGTACCTTCTGGCGTATGATTTCTAACAAAAATTTGATAAAGTGTGTTATTGCGTAGTTTGATTGAAGTTTTATTCATATTAAATTCCTGCCTTCAA
>DIJY01000098.1:0-1632 GCA_002421405.1 Caryophanales bacterium UBA5632
AGAAATTCCTTGAAGCAACGATGAATGAATTCTATCAAATGAAGCCCGCTTGGTTCATTGGAGCCATTGATCGCTTTTTCGATAAAGGCGACCAAGCATTTAAAGATGCAGTGATGACCCTTAATAAAGGATTAGAAATGATACCGGATGCGGATTCATATTTGGCGAATCTACCAGAAATGATGTACTCATCAGAAAATATTCAAAACTCAATCATCCAATTTGAAGAACAAATATTTCATTTGCTCGAGCCGTTCAAAATCAAATATTTAGAACTAAGAACTGAATTATCGGCTTTAGACAACGATAAACTCATTGATTTTAAAATCAAAATGATGAGTGCTTTTAATCAATTATCACAAGCAAAATCATTAGATGAAGTCATAGAATGGATGGAAGTCATTAAACTTCCTTCGATTCCTCGCGCTGGGAAAGCAATTGATGAAGAAACTGTCCTATGGTTAAAATCAAGATATAATCCGCTAAAAGAAGCATTTTTGGTCATAAAAAAAGAATTTGAAAACCTATTTATCCGTTCGAAAGATGATATTGAAACATTTTTACTTGAAACAAAAAGCACCCTTGAAGCGATTGTTAAAGTCCTCCAATCGTACCGAAAAAAAGTTAGAAAGTTTCAATTTGATCGTCATTTCTTTGACTTTACTGACATTATGCACTTAGCCATTGAACTTTTAACAACCCATGATGATGTAAGAGAATCCATCAAAAATCGCACCTTTGAAATCATGGTCGATGAATATCAAGATACCAATGACTTACAAGAACATCTTGTCAGTTTAATCGCAAACAATAACGTCTTCATGGTTGGCGATGCTAAACAATCGATTTATGGTTTTAGAAATGCGAATCCACAAAATTTTATTCAAAAATATCATCAATATCGCCAAAATATGGGTGGGATTGCCATTGATTTGACTTATAATTTTCGATCGCGTAAAGCAGTGATTGATGGCATCAATGCATTTTTTCATCCCGTGATGGATGAGCAAATCGGTGGCGTCGATTATCAAAATAATCAGGCTTTACACTATGGGAATAAAGTCTATGAACTTCAAAGTGACGTCCCATTCGACTATTCGCCGGAAATCATAACTTATACCTACTCAAAAGAAGAAACAATGTCGCAAGCTGAAATTGAAGCGAGAATCATCGCCTTTAAAATACGAAACATGATTGATACGTTGACCCCCGTTATGAATTTAAAAATAAAGGGTGGCGCATATGAAACGGCTCGTTATGAACATTTTTGCATTTTAGTCGACCGTAAGAGTGATTTTGATGTTTTTGAAAAAGTGCTGACGGACGCGGGCATTCCCGTTGATTCAATCGCTGATGAATTCGTCGTTGCCTCCACCGAAGTCTTGTTTTTTAACCAAGTCTTAAAACTGATTAAATGCTACGCTGACGCCGATTACTTTAAAATTCATTTTAAACATGCCTTGTATGGAGTTGCCCGCTCATTTGTGTATCAATGCGATGACAAGAGTGTGATTCAACTATTCGTTGATTATCCATTCAATCAATTGAAAGACACCCTTGTATTAATCAATCATCCAATTTTGAATCAAATACATGAAGATATGCGTTATTTATCGGGTTTAATCAATCAGA
>DIJY01000098.1:1749-2900 GCA_002421405.1 Caryophanales bacterium UBA5632
CAGTATTTCGATGATGTTTATGCGAGCGAAAATCTCGATATTGAATATTCGCGTCCGATTGATTTTTCGACGAATGCTGTTCGGTTAATGACGATGCATAAGTCGAAAGGCCTTGAATTCCCCTTTTGTTTCTATCCTGGTTTAGAGAAATCATATAACTTAAAAGATATCCATCAAGGAACGTTATTTGATAAGGCTTATGGGTTGGTATTGAAAGCGAATTTTGATGGATTTATCGATACAATTTGGCATAAACTGATTCGATACAAACAAAAAAAAGCTGCGATTTCCGAAAAAATTCGATTGTTTTACGTTGCCTTGACAAGAACGAAAGAAAAGATGTTCTTTGTATTGAATAAAGCGAGATGTAAGGAATTCGAAATAACCTATGAAAACAATTATATTTCACCTTCAATTCGCAGTGGATTTAGAATGTATCATGATTTCTTTGACGCTTTGAGTTTAACAAACGCGTGGGAGGTTCCAAACGCGTATGATTATCATCGAGCACTATTTGTTTCAAAGAAACATGAAGTTCATGCAGTCGAACCGATTCGTTTTGAAACAATCGAAGTTCTTCCGAAAAAAATAGTTCAGACGCATTTCTCAAAATCAATGAAGCGCTGGATGGACGAAACAACCAAACAATCGATCCAACAGGGGAAAAGACTGCACAAGGTCTTTGAAACTTTTGATTTTAGTCAGCCTTCCATTGCCTTCAATACCCTGAATCCAGAAAATGCGTTTTACATTAAGCGCTTTTTATCCCATCCTGAATTAAAATCGATTGAACAAGCAACAGTCTATCAAGAATACCCTTTCACTCAAACCCTGCAAGAAACTGCAAAAATGGGTGTCATTGATTTATTGATTGTTTATCAAGACCATATTGACATTTTCGATTATAAATTGAAAAATATTAGTGATGAAGCTTATATTATGCAACTCAAAGGTTATCAAGATTACATTCATGACTTGACCCAAAAACCAGTGAATATCTATTTGTACTCAATCATCGATGACGTCATACAATCATTAGGAGGGAAAACATGATCTTATTTCCGAAAGTAAAATCAATCAAAGAAGAATCAAAGTATTTTGAATACTCACACCTTCATGTCGTGCTAGATGATGAATTGGCAACGCTTGAA
>DIJY01000102.1:0-2366 GCA_002421405.1 Caryophanales bacterium UBA5632
TTAACCAACAAATACGCTGAAGGCTACCCAAAAAAAAGATATTATGGAGGGTGTGAATTCGTTGATCAAGCCGAAGATTTGGCGAGAGATCGATTAAAAGAACTTTTTGGTGTTAAATTTGTTAACGTTCAACCGCATTCTGGTTCACAAGCCAATATGGGCGCGTACCGCGCAATTATCAATCCTAAAGATAAAGTTATGGGGTTGGCGCTTGATCAAGGTGGACATTTAACGCATGGACATCCACTCAATTTTTCTGGTGTGGATTATGAGTTTCATCCCTATTTCGTTTCAAGAGAAACGGAAATGATTGATTATGATGATTTAGCCCAAAAAGCATTAGAAATTCAACCCAAACTCATCGTTGCTGGTGCGAGTGCTTATCCACGCTCCCTTGATTTTAAACGTTTTCGTGAAATTGCAGATTCAGTCGGAGCCCTCCTCATGGTTGATATGGCTCATATCGCCGGACTCGTTGCGGCGAAGCTTCATCAAAATCCCTGTGAATACGCCGATATTGTGACTTCAACGACGCATAAGACATTGCGTGGACCACGCGGCGGGATTATCTTAACGAATAACCAAACTATTTCTGAAAAAATAGATAAGATTGTTTTCCCAGGCATTCAAGGGGGACCTTTAATGCATGTCATCGCAGCGAAAGCGGTCGCGTTTAAAGAAGCATTAGATCCTTCATTCATCGAATATCAAAAACATGTCGTTATCAACGCAAAAGCATTCGCTGATGAATTTGTTAAATTAAACTATCATGTTGTGAGTGGTGGAACAGATAACCATTTATTGCTTCTTGAGGTAAAATCAAAAACGGGATTAACAGGAAAAAAAGCAGAAAACTTACTCGATAAAGTTAACATTACATGCAATAAGAATACCATTCCTTACGATACCGAAAAACCTTTTATAACCAGTGGGATTCGCTTAGGAACACCAGCGATGACAACGAGAGGGTTTAAAGCGGAAGATTTCAGACTCGTTGCCCGTTTAGTTGACAAAACGTTATCAAATCCAGACAATGATTTAATTCTTGAAGAAGTTCGTAAAAGCGTTCAAGAATTAACTGATCGCTATCCGCTTCCATATTAACGATGAAAAAGATTTTAGTGTGCGCAGAAGACTCGCTTTCGATTATTCGAATCGAACGTCTTTTGTTCGCTAAAAATCATCCATTTGACATTCAGAAATCGCCGATTAAGAAAGATGACCTATTTCGATATGAAATGGTCATCATTCATTCGTCTTGGCGACTTGCGAATGTCTTTTCTTTTATTGAAAATGTTGTCCTTTCAAAAACCTTGCCAGTATTATATGTAACTTCGCTAATCAATATCGCGCCTTTTAGTAAGATTATTAATCTTCCTTATTTTTCCATCATTGAAGAAGGAAAATTAGATTCAGAATTACCGATTGCGATTTCATTGATGAAGAAATTCGCTGCTGAGATGGAAAAATTACAAAACGAAAACAAGAAAATTAAAAATAAAGAAGAATTATCGAAACTTATGGAATCATGTAAAAAGATATTAATCGAACAAGGAATGACGGAAGAAAATGCACATCGTTATATCTTAAAACGGGCAATGGATGATCAAATCAGTAAATACGATAGTTGTTTACGAATTATTCAAGAAAATAACAAAAAAGATATTGATTAAATTAACGATATTAGTATAATTATTAGCATATAAAAGGGCAATGGAGCTCAAAAAAGAAAGGTTGTCGTTTTTTAACGAGTGCGGTGCATGGTCGAAAAAAACAGACAAAAAAAATTGTATGGCAAAATATACGAAAGAAGAAATACTAAGAATTGCGAAAGAGGAGAATGTTCGGTATATCCGCTTAATGTTTACGGATATCAACTCCACCATTAAAAGCGTTGAAATTCCAGTCAAAAGACTTGAAACGGCACTTGATGGAAAAGTTATGTTTGACGGTTCATCGATTGAAGGCTTTGTGAGAATTTTAGAAGCAGACATGTATCTTCGCCCCGATTTTAATACTTGGATGATTCTCAGTTGGGAAGAAACAAGTTATGGGAAAGTTGCTAGATTGATTTGCGATGTCTACACCCCTGAAGGAAACCCATTCCATGGCGATCCGCGTTCTAATTTAAAAAGAGTGGCTGCTCGAATGGAGAAACTTGGTTTTTCAGCGTTAAATATTGGTTTTGAACCTGAATTTTTCTTATTTAAACTTGATGAAAAAGGCGAACCTACGTTAGAATTTACCGATCATGGTGGTTATTTCGATTTATCACCGATTGATGGTGCGGGGGATTGCCGTAGAGATATCGTTTTAGAGTTAGAAAGAATTGGTTTTACCATTGAAGCAAGTCATCATGAGGTTGC
>DIJY01000102.1:2394-4398 GCA_002421405.1 Caryophanales bacterium UBA5632
AAATTGGTTGTTAAAAATATTGCTAGAAGACATGGATTGCATGCTACATTCATGCCGAAACCGGTGGCCAAAATCAACGGATCTGGCATGCATACGAATTGCTCTTTAGCTGATTTTGAAGGCAGAAATACGTTTTATGATCCAAATGATCCCATGGGATTATCATTGACATGTCGAAAATGGATTACAGGAATACTAACGCATTCAAGAGGCTTCTGCGCAATTACGAATCCAACCGTTAATTCCTTCAAACGGCTTGTGCCGGGATATGAGGCGCCTTGCTATATTTCATGGTCTGAACATAATCGCTCGGTCATGATTCGGATACCAGCAACGAGGGGCAGAACGACACGAACGGAAATCAGAAGTGTTGATGCTTCAACGAATCCTTATTTAGCGATGGCGGTATTATTAGCGAGCGGACTTGATGGAATTGAAAATGATATTCCTTTGATTGGTCCGGTCAATGAGAATTTATTTGAAAAGACACCCGAAGAAAGAAAAGCATTAGGGGTGAAAAACCTCCCAGATAATCTTTATGAAGCGATTAAAGCTTTGGGTGAAGATGAAGTAGTGAAAGAAGCTCTAGGCGCACACATTTATAATAAGTTCGTTGAACTAAAAAAACTAGAATGGGATGATTTTAGAACAACTGTCACTGAATGGGAAATTAAACGTTATATAAAAATGATGTAATTAAAATGGTAAACCTTCGCGGGTTTACCATTTTCTTATTTACTAGGATTAATATATTATTAGTTGGAGAAAGACCCTTGTGTGAGTAATCACTAAAATAGTTAATTGCTTAGAATAAGTTCTAATTATAAAGAGATTAATTGATGTTCTCAAATAAATAATACACAGTTTTTTCTCTATGAATACGAAAAATAAAAATAAGAATAAATCGTCAATAAAATCCAGTAAATCTACTCCAATTAAATAGTTAAATAAATCGTTATTTTTATTGAAAGACTCACTATCTTGAGTATCTTTCCTGGGCCATAAATTTTAATGAGAATATTCTAGGGTTCTCTTTTTGAGCGTTTTTCCTATCAATAATGGACATTTAGCCATGCTTCGTGTGCAAAAGATTCACGACTTTTAAAATTTACAATTATGATATTGATTTTTGAATAAAAAAAATATATGATGAAAAATAAATACAAGTAATCTGATTAAACTTACTATTCTCGTTTGTGCATATGATATGACAGGTTTTTTTATTGGAGGGAAATTTGAATGATAAAATGGTTGAAACATGATGTGAGTAACGATTTCTTTTTAGCTCTTGCAAGACTCAACTGGCGCATGCGTAAATTTTTCGCTATCTTGGGGATAATAGCTATTCTTGGTAGCCTCTTACCAAATATTCCAAAAACGTACGCATATTCAATTCCAGAAGATGAATCTATCCAAGAAACGACTGATACAATTCAGTATCCAACTACAACTGATGAGGATTTTGATATCAGTAACATCGAACTACTGGGAGAAGTCGAATCGATGCGAACAGAAAACACAAAAACATTCCAACGTGTCGATGGAAGTTTTGTCGTGGCATTGTACTCAAATTCAGTTCATTATCAGAAAGATGGTCAATGGAAAAACATTAACAATTCACTTTCATTGGAATCAGAAGATGAAACTTATACAAATCAAGAGAACGCATTTTCTGTTAAATTCCCGAAAAGTTTGGAAGAGAACAAGTCTATCAAATTGACGATGGATGATTATGCAATCTCTTGGTCGATACTGGAAATTTCAAAGTCATCAATTGAAGTTGTGGACTCTGATGTCAAGACAATCAATATGAAAGAATTGACTGGAATCTATCAAGAAGTCGCATATAAGAACGTCATGAATGGAGTGGATATTCAGTACATTTTGAATGGAACAAAAGTCAAAGAGAACATTGTTCTCAATCGTTACATTGAGAATTTTTCTTTGACGTTTGAATATTCAGTAAAGAATCTATCTTTGAAAGCCAACTATTTAAAATAAGTC
>DIJY01000021.1:0-3704 GCA_002421405.1 Caryophanales bacterium UBA5632
GTTTTGAAGTTTGTTAAAGTTCCGCCTAACCAACGTTTGTCAACATAGTATTGACCACTTCTGATGGCTTCATCCTTAACTGGTTCTTGTGACTGTTTCTTAGTGCCGACGAATAAAACTTTACCGTCAGCGGCCGCAATGTCAAACATTGCTTTGTAAGCGATATCGATTAAATCGCTCGTTTTTTGTAAATCGATGATGTGAATCCCGTTTCTGGAAGTATAGATATACTTAGCCATCTTCGGATTCCATCTGCGGGTCTGATGCCCGAAATGCACGCCTGCTTCAAGCAGACCTTTCATTGAGATAACTCCCATGATTTTTGAATCCTCCTATTTTGATTTTGCCTCCACTCGACTCAACGCTCAAGCCACCCATGCGGGCTCATGACTATTTGCTCCTCGGTGTGTGTATTTTTTACGGCGTTAATATTCTAACAAATTTATGAGTATAAAGCAAGTGCTATTTATTGGAATGCCATTACTTTCTAAAAGAAAAACCACCAAAATCGGTGGTTATTGTCCTGTACTTCCAAAACCACCCATGCGTTTGGTAGAAGTGAAGCCATCCGTTGAGGAAAGTAGGTATTTTGCGAAGACTCCTTGGGCAATTCTTTCACCTTTTTGAATCGATACGACTTGATTGCTTAAATTATATAAAGAGATGAGAATATGCCCTTCATTGGTTGGATTATCGAAATAATCCGAATCGATAACACCGACACCATTGGTTAAAATTAAACCTTTATTTTGAAATAATGAACTTCTAGCATAAATATGCAATACTTCATCATTCCCCATAAATGCTTTTAATCCTGTTGGAACAAATGCAAGTGACAAAGGTTGAATTGTCATATCAGCGGCAGCTTCAAAATCATAGCCTGCGCTTTTTGCCGTTTTACGTTTTGGTAGATTTATGGTTTGATTTTGAAAAGCTTTTACGACTAAAAATCCTCTTTGAGACATTTTCAACCCTCCTTATTCGAATTTATATTTTACCGGCTCCGGTTTGTTTGATTTGTTTTTTGAGTTCATTTTCTGCCATGGCGAGTTCGAGATTGCGTTGTCGGTTTGAATCAAGCCTTGCTTTTCGAATTTGATTTAAATTTTCAATCGCCGCATCTTTTGATTCACCAATATAGGCATCTTGAGCAATAACAGTTATGACATCATGGACTTGTTGGACCAGTCCGTTGATGATAACGACATAATAGGTCAACTGATTGAAAGTCATCTTGACATAGCCTGTATCAATCGTTGATATGATGGGTAAATGACCTGATAGCATACCATATTCGCCATTGTTGGCACTTGAAACAACAACAGAAGTTACTTCTTCGTTATACAGTTCGCCCTCAGGCGTGACAATGATGATTTTCATCGGTTTTCCTCCTTACTTCGCTTGTAATTTTTTTGCTTTTTGAATGACATCATCGATGGAACCCACAAGTCTAAATGCATCTTCTGGGAAATCATCGAACTTACCTTCGAGGATTTCTTTGAATCCTCTGATCGTTTCCTTCACAGGAACGAAACTGCCGGGTTGACCCGTAAACTGTTCTGCAACATGGAAGTTTTGTGAAAGGAATAAGCGAATTCTTCTTGCGCGGTGAACTAAGAGTTTATCATCGTCGTTTAATTCATCCATTCCGAGGATGGCGATAATATCAAGTAAGTCATTATACCGTTGCAATGTTCTTTGAACTTCTCGAGCAATTTGATAGTGTTCTTCGCCCACAATTTCGGGGGTTAATGCTCGGCTGGTCGAAGCGAGGGGATCCACTGCCGGGTAAATGCCTTCTTCAGAAATTTTACGAGACAAGTTGGTCGTCGCATCTAAATGCGTAAAAGTCGTTGCTGGAGCGGGGTCAGTGTAATCGTCGGCTGGAACATAAACGGCTTGGATAGAGGTTATTGAACCATTTTTCGTCGATGTGATTCTTTCTTGCAATTGACCCATATCGGTTGCGAGCGTTGGTTGGTAACCAACCGCTGAAGGCATACGACCTAACATCGCTGATACTTCAGAACCCGCTTGAGTGAATCTGAATATGTTGTCGATAAAGAGTAAAACGTCTTGTTTTTCTTCATCTCTAAAATATTCGGCCATCGTGAGTCCTGTTAGCCCAACGCGCATTCTCGCCCCGGGCGGTTCGTTCATTTGGCCAAACACCATGGCTGTTTTATTGATAACGCCGGAATTTGTCATTTCATAATAGAGGTCATTACCTTCTCTGGTACGTTCTCCAACCCCTGCGAAGACAGAAATACCGCCGTGCTCTTGGGCTACGTTATTGATAAGTTCTTGAATTAGTACGGTTTTTCCAACACCGGCGCCACCGAATAATCCAATTTTACCACCTTTGATATAAGGGGCTAATAAGTCGACGACTTTGATGCCGGTTTCGAGGATTTCAGTTTGTGTATTGAGTTCATCGAGTTTAGGTGCGAGTCGGTGAATCGGCATTCTTTTTGTATTTGATAAATCGATTGGTTTTTGATCAATAGGTTCACCTAAGACATTGAATAAACGTCCTAAAGTAATTTTACCAACTGGAACCGTAATGGCGTAACCCGTGTCAACAACTTTCATCCCACGAACCAATCCGTCGGTGGAATCCATCGCAATTGTGCGAACGATTCCATCACCTAAAAACAAAGATACTTCAAGGGTCAATTTGATTAAGACACCATGGTTGTCTTCTTTTTTTATATCAATCTTTAATGCATTGTTCATCGAGGGCATACCATCTTCGAACATAACGTCGACAACAGGTCCCATGACTTGTATGACTTTTCCTATATTTGGCATAAATTCCTCCTAGTTGACGGCATTTGCGCCACCAATAATATCCGTTAATTCGATGGTAATCGCATTTTGTCGTGCCCGGTTGTAATACAAATTGAGTTTCTTGATGACGTCTTCTGCGTTATCTGATGCATTTTTCATCGCCGTCATTCGCGCAGCATGTTCACTGGTTTTTGCATCTAAAATGATTCCAAAAAGCGTATTTTCAAGATAGATCGGAAGCAATTGATTGATTACTTCTTGTGGGCTCGGTTCAAACAAGAACTCCGCTACTTGGCTATCCTTCTTTTTGACGAGTGTTGAAATAGGCAATAAAGTATAAGTATCAACCGTTTGGGTCAAAGTATTCACATAATGATTATAGTAAATCACTATCTTATCAACTTTATGGTTTAAGTAATGTTTAATAAATGATCGCGACATCAATTGAAAATCAATGAACTCAACATCGTCTCTGGAGTTAACTGATTCAGTATTAATCATCGGATATTTATTACGCTTACAAAAAGAGAAGGCTTTATAACCAATCGTACCGACAATAAAATCATCTTGGTTTTGATGGGTTTCTTGAAGATGGGTTTTAAATGCTTTTAATAGATTGTTATTATAAGGACCCGCTAACCCTCGGTCTGAGGTGACTAAGATATAACCGGTTCGCTTCGTCTCTCTTGGTTCAAGTAAAGGATGGGTTACATCGAGATAAGTGGCTAGAATATCTTCTAATACTGATTTAATTCGTTCTTTCGTCGGAATAAAAGCACGGTTTTGTTTATCAGCTTTTCTCAACTTCGAAGCGGAGACCATGTTCATCGCCTTCGTAATTTGAGAAGTCTTTGAGGTTGCATTAATTCGATTTTTAATTTCTCTCATCGAGGACATGATCAAGCCCTCCTTTC
>DIJY01000021.1:3740-6693 GCA_002421405.1 Caryophanales bacterium UBA5632
GGCAATGCCTTTGTTTCGCGAATTTCTGATAATATGATTTGACCTTTTGCATCATTGATAAAGAAACGATGCATCTCTGATTCAAAACGTTTAACATCTTCTAATTTGATGGTATCGAGATGCCCTTTGGTCAAAGCAAAGATACTCATTGCTTGTAATTCAAAGGGCAGTGGTTTGTGCAACTCTTGTTTCATGATTTCTACCGTTCTTTGTCCGCGTTCAAGTTTTGATTTCGTTGCATCATCTAAATCAGAACCAAATTGAGTGAAAGCTTCCAGTTCACGATAACTAGCTAAATCAAGTCTTAATGTCCCTGATATTTTTTTAATCGCACTGTATTGAGCAGAACCACCAACACGAGAAACGGATAAACCGGCATTAATAGCGGGTCGTATTCCTGAATAGAATAAATTCGATTGCAAAAAGATTTGACCATCCGTAATCGAAATGACGTTAGTTGGAATATAGGCTGAGATGTCGCCTTCTTGCGTTTCGATAATAGGTAGGGCCGTAATGGAACCTCCCCCTAGTTTTTTATTGAGTTTCGCTGCGCGTTCTAACAAACGAGAATGAAGATAGAATACGTCTCCGGGGAAAGCTTCACGCCCCGGTGGTCTTCTTAAAAGTAAGGATAATTCGCGATAAGCAATTGCGTGTTTGGTTAAGTCGTCGTAAATGATTAACACATTTTTGCCAGCAAACATGAATTCTTCAGCCATGGTAACTCCAGCATAGGGTGCTAAATAAAGCAGCGGAGCAGGTTCAGAAGCCGAAGCAGATACGACAATCGAATATTTCATTGCGTCGAATTTTTTTAATGTTTCAACAACGTTTAAGACGGTTGATTCTTTTTGACCAATCGCAACATAGATACAAATGACATCTTCGCTTTTTTGATTGATAATCGTATCGACAGCCAGTGCTGTTTTGCCTGTTTGGCGGTCACCAATGATTAATTCACGTTGACCACGACCAATTGGAACTAAAGCATCTAAGACTTTAATCCCCGTTTTTAATGGTTCATTGACGGATTCGCGGTCAATGACGCCCATTGCTTTACTCTCGACAGGACGTGTCTTTTTGGAATGAATCTTTCCTAGCCCGTCAATCGGTTGTCCTAACGGATTGACAACACGGCCAATCAGTTCATCACCAACAGGAACTTCAAGAATTCTTCCTGTTGTTTTAACTTCATCGCCTTCTTTAATCGCCGAAGAATCATTCAAAAGAATAACGCCCACGTTATCCTTCTCTAAATTTTGAACCATCCCGAAAACACCACTTGGGAACATTAATAGTTCACCGCTCATGGCGTGGTCTAATCCAAAAACAATTGCGATGCCATCACCAACGGAAACGACAGTGCCAATTTCTTCGGTTCTTATATGTTTTTCATATTGACGAATCTGTTCTTTAATCAGCGAACTGATTTCTAACGGATTGATTTTGCTCATGGGTCCACCTCGTTATTTCTTTAGATGCTGTTTCAAATTATCAAGTTGGCGATTGACGGTTTCGTCAATAACAAAACCCTCATATTCAAACTTATAGCCAGCAATAATACTTGAATCGATGACATTGATGATTTTAATATCTCTTTGATGTTCGGTAGTTAATTTTGTTTTTAGTTGATTTAATTGTGTTTCGTTTAAAGCCATTTTTGAATAGACGGTTACTTCTAATGTTTGATTCATTTTGTTTAATAGCGCTGAATATTCTAGTCCAATTTGATCAAGTAAATCCAAACGACGGTTATCAATCAACACAAAAAATAAATTTTTAACCAATTCATTCGGTACTACTTTTTCAATAACTTTTTTCTTTTCAACTTTAGCGATGCCAGGGTGAATAAAAAATTTTAACGTATTTGCATCAAACGCAGAGACGGTTTCATCCCACGCAATTTTAAATTCTTTCCAACGCTTTGTTTCTCCTGCAAGCGAAAAAGCCGCCATTGCATACTGGCTGGCGACGTAATTCATATTAATGCTCCTTTGATACCGTTTTAGTATTCGCTAAATCGGCATAAGTTGCAGGATCTATTTCTTTTTCTAAGATGGCCGCGGCCATTAAACTAGCAAGTTCAACCGCTTGGTTGTTAACCTCTGCTTTTGCTTTTTCAATGTCGAGTGCGGTTGCTTTTTTGGATTCATCTGCGATTTTCTTTGCTTCATGTTTCGCAGATTGAATGATTTGATTGCGTTCTTCTTCGCCTTGAAGTCTAGCGGATTCTAAAACATGACGTGCATTTTTACGAAGTTCATTCGCTTCAGCTTCAGTTTTAGCTTTGATTTCCATTGCTTCAGCGGATGCAGCTTCAGCATTTGAAAGTTCGGCTTTGACAACTTCTCGACGCTTTTCAATATACGCGGTCACTTTACTCCAAAAGAAGCGTTTGACAATGAGAACCAATATGACGGTCGCAAGTAACTGTATAATCATATCGAGCAAACTGACACCAAGTGCACTTTCAATCGCCTCTGAAACAGCGGTCGTGATTTTATCAATAATTGACATCACGAACACCTCCTTATATGTGACTTTACAAATTTAGAATTATTTACCAAGTAATAATATCGCAACGATTAAGGCGTAAAGTCCAGTGGTTTCCGCAACGGCTTGTGTTACGAGCGTCGTAACAAGAATTTTGCCTTGAACTTCAGGTTGACGGCTCACAGCTTCAGCCGCTTTACCAGCAGCGTAACCTTGTCCAATCGCAGGACCAAATCCAGCAATCATCGCAATGCCAGCACCAAGATAAGCCATACCGGATGTAAAGTATTGATTGTATTCTGTTGCAAAACGAATCATCGAATTAAAGATAGTTGTAAACATTTTATGAATCCTCCTAATATTAGTTTTTATAGTTTTAGTTGTCTGATGCCATCGATATGGTAATCAGTGAAAGCATGAAAAACACGAAAGCTTGAATAAGACCAAAGAAAATATCAAA
>DIJY01000021.1:6808-7413 GCA_002421405.1 Caryophanales bacterium UBA5632
TCACCAATCAAATTAATGGGTAACATAATTGGAAACAGCGGTTTAACGTAGCCGAGCAGTGAATCAAGTTTTTTTACGACGCCGACATACTTCATTTCAGCGAACTTAATCAAGAAGAAAGTGATTACCGAGAAAGTCATCGCGATTCCAAGATTAGCAAGTGGCGGTTGAAGTCCAAAAAGAGCTATTGTATTTCCAACCGCAAGATAGATGATGATTGAGAAAAGATAGGGTCCAAATAGTTTGAATCGTGTTCCACTTAAATGCTCTTTGATGAAATTATTGAAGACATCAACAACCATCACCCAAAAGAATATAAACCCTTTTGGTGTTGTTTTTGGATCTAACTTTCCAATCTTCGTTCCCACAATGATAAAGATAATTGATAAGACTGTAATAACAATGAGCGATGAAATGAGATTTGGAGAGAGCGGTGCGAATAATTTAAACTCAAGCCCCATCAACATCACCCGACTTTCGAATGGTATCGATGATGGTAATTCCAAATAATACGATTCGATAAGATAAAATTCCGATGGCCACAAAATAGATATTCCATTCAGATGGATTCAGGGAAACGAAATAAAGAATAAAAGCATAAAAGA
>DIJY01000006.1:0-2676 GCA_002421405.1 Caryophanales bacterium UBA5632
ACGCTGAAACATTATAGCATAACAATGGACTTTTGTCCATAAAAAAAGGAAGTTTCTGGGAAATTAAATATTTGTTATTCACCAATCGATTCAAGAATGGTGATTGCCTTTTCAATGGCATAATCACTGGCTTGATCGCGGATACTAAAACGGTCGCCGTCAAACTGTTTAACTTCAGTCATTAGGTGATACTTATACCAGTAGCCAAACCATACTGTTCCGATTGGTTTATCGATTGTATCACCGGCGGGACCGGCAATCCCAGAAACGGAAATTGCTAGATCACAATGTGTGAGTTTTTGTAGATTTTCAGCCATTTCCTTGACACATTCATGTGAGACTGCGCCAAAGGAATTCAACGTTTCAGGTGCGACGCCTAAGCGTTTGATTTTGGCTTCATTTGAGTAGGTTACAAATGATTCTTTAATGATGTTCGATACACCGGGCACATTGATGATTTTTGAAGAAACCATGCCTCCGGTACACGATTCCGCAACCGATACAAGTTGATTTCTTGAAGACAATATCTGATAAAATTTAAGTTGATTCGCCGATGGATGCTCATTCATTCTATGCATGATAATCGCCTCTTTTACTATAGATTAAAACGGAAGTGAACGACGTCGCCATCTTGAACAAGATACTCTTTACCTTCAAGTCGGAATTTTCCCATTTCTTTGGCTTTCGTTTCACTGCCTGCAGTCATCAAATCATTGTATGCTATGATTTCTGCACGGATGAATCCTTTTTCAAAATCAGAATGAATAATTCCGGCACATTCAGGTGCTTTCATCCCATTTTTATAAGTCCAGGCTCTCACTTCTTTTTCACCGGCGGTGAAAAAAGTTTTTAAACCAAGAAGTTCATAACTCTTACGGATGAGGTCAAGCAGTCCTGATTCTTTGACACCAAGTTCTTCTAAGAATATGGACTTCTCTTCGTCAGGGAGTTCAGCGAGTTCACTTTCAATTTTAGCGCTGATAACCGATACTTTAGCGTTTTCTTCATTTGCTAATTTTTGAACCAACTTAACATAGTCATTGGTTTCATAATCCGTTAATTCATCATCGCTGACGTTGCAGACATAAAGCATTGGTTTAGCAGTCAAAAAGTTAAAGTTTTTGATGACCTTTTCATCATCAGCAAATAACTTTAGCGCGCGAATCGGAACAGAATCGAGTAAAGCCGCCTTCATCCTTTTCAGTACGTCATATTCGACAACAGATTCTTTGTCCGTTTTCATTTGAGCTCGTTTTTCAATCTTTGGAATTCGTTTTTCAATGGTATCAAGATCAGCGAATATGAGTTCAATCCGAATCGTCTCAATATCTCGCAAAGGATCAATATTACCCTCAACGTGAACAATATTATCATCATCGAAACAACGAACAACTTGACAGATAGCGTCACAATTTCGAATATGAGATAAAAATTGATTGCCCAATCCTTCACCTTTAGAAGCACCTTTGACTAATCCTGCCACGTCAGTAAATTCAAACGTAGTGTAGATTGTTTTTTTAGGGTTATACATTTTGATGAGATGTTCCATCCGATCATCCGGAACTTCAACGACCCCAACGTTGGGTTCAATCGTAGCGAATGGATAATTCGCTGCGAATGCATTTGATTTGGTAATAGCATTAAATAATGTTGATTTCCCAACATTGGGTAAACCGACAATACCAGCTGTTAGTCCCATTATTTCAACTCCTCTAAATCACATAAACATTGTATTACATTTAACGCTTTTTTACAAGTAAAACAGGGGATTAATCACCCCTATTGAGATATAAGATTGTATTTTAATTTTGATTATTTTTTCAAGGGTAATTTGAATAATCGAATGGTATTGGCTTCTGTTATTTGATCAAGTTTATCAACGTCAATATCCCTTAACTTTGCAATTTCTGCGAGGGTATAAGGTAAATATTCTGGTGTATTTTGTTTTCCTCGATAGGGCATTGGCGCAAGGTATGGCGCATCAGTTTCAATCAATAAACGTTCAATTGGGACGATTCTTGCGATTTCTTTTGGTGATATCGCATTTTTAAAGGTCACTGGTCCCGCAAGCGAAATAAAAAGATTTTCTTTGATGAAATCAGGTACCATTTCTGCAGATCCTGAATAACAATGCATAATCCCTGATGTCGATTTATCCTTATAAGTTTGAAGCATTTTTAAAGTATCAAGCGCGGAATCACGCATATGGACGATGATTGGCAAATTTAGTTTATTCGCCAACTCAATCTGTGCTTGAAAAACGTATTTTTGTTCATTGATTGCAGATTTGTCCCAATAATAGTCTAAACCGCATTCGCCAATGCCAACTACTTTTGGATGTTTTAACATAACTTCAAGGGATTCAATATCAGCGGGGGTTACTAACTTCGCAACTTCAGGATGAAATCCTATCGTACAAAAAACATTGGGGTATTTCTCCGCAATCGCAATTGCCTTCATATTCGTGACGGCGTCATAGCCAATACAAATAAAAGCATTAACGCCAACGGCCATTGATTTTCGAATCGTTTCATCAACGGTTTGATCAAATTGTGTTGAATTCAAATGCACGTGAGAATCAATCATAATATTTTCGTAATCAATCAAGAATGGTGAAATGATTACTTCTCCTTTATTGATATAAATGAATTATATATATTATATCATAGAAACATC
>DIJY01000006.1:2832-3527 GCA_002421405.1 Caryophanales bacterium UBA5632
TGAATTAATTCAACGATCATTTCTGTGTTGTCACCAGGCATAACCATTTCGATTCCTTTTGGTAAATCGATAACGCCTGTTACGTCCGTTGTACGGAAGTAGAATTGTGGACGGTAGTTTGAGAAGAATGGAGTATGACGTCCGCCTTCTTCTTTGCTCAAAACGTAAACTTGTGCAGTGAAGTTTGTATGAGGCGTCACTGACTTCGGTTTTGCAATAACTTGACCACGTTGAACTTCTTCACGGTTTACACCACGAAGTAATAGACCAACGTTATCGCCAGCTTGTGCAAAGTCTAGTAATTTACGGAACATTTCAACACCGGTAACGACTGATTGTTTTGTGTCTTTGATACCGATAATTTCAACAGGTTCGCCAACTTTGATAGTACCACGGTCAACACGACCAGTCGCAACTGTTCCACGGCCAGTAATTGTAAAGACATCTTCGACAGGCATCATGAATGGTTTGTCGACTGGTCTTTCAGGAAGTGGAATATAAGAATCAACTGCATCCATTAATTCCATGATTTTTTCTTCGTAAACTGGGTCGCCTTCCATTGCTTTTAAAGCGGATCCAACGATGATTGGTGTTTCGTCTCCTGGGAATTGGTATTCATCTAAGAGTTCACGAATTTCCATTTCAACAAGTTCGATAAGTTCTGGATCGTCAACCATGTCTGCTTTGTTCAAGAA
>DIJY01000005.1:0-3522 GCA_002421405.1 Caryophanales bacterium UBA5632
CTCATCCCAATAAGTCTGCTAAGATTGCCGGTTGTGCTAAACTGCTTCGCATTATTTAAAGTTTATACCAATCCGGCGAAGTCTACTCTATCTAATTAGACAATAGCACAAAATCTTAATTGATAAAAGACTCTTTTCGTCATGGGAACTTCTCAAATTGATCTTGAAATGAAAGAATCCTCAATTATCCTTGACATTCCTTATCTAATTTTTATGGTGTAGCAACTACTTTGTCAGTAATTGTTAATGAGTATCGTCTTCTTACATTAGCATTCTGGCGCAACTGTAAATTCTTTGTGCTCGTTTCGAATGATTGATCATTGACGATTAATAAATCTCTTACTTCTACAAGATCTTTATAGTCTTTTGTCGTGGTCACAACGAAGATGCGATAGGTATCATTTGGAAGCGAAGAAATATCAATGTCAATGCCTGTAAACCATGCAAAGCTATAGTCATATCCACTATTTGATAAGTTATACGGACCAGTTGATGTTGTTAAGTCATAAGTTTGTTGTAAACCTGTTGAGGAAAGTAGTAGTAGTTGATGTTTAACCTGATCATTTGGACCCGTAGATGCATTTTGTNNTAAACGCTATACCTTTTAAATCAATTAATATCTTATTCTCTAAATTTTCTTTGGTTGTGAACTCTGTAAAATAAGATGTTGAGTTGAATCTAGAAGGTAATAAAGGTGATAATCCTTCGACAGTTATTCCTAATTCTTTTGCTAATTCAAACCGCATTCGACGTGTGTTGTTGAAAGAAACTCTATAGTAGTATCCATTCTCAGCAATTTTTACAGGTGTTCTAGGAGCATCAATTGTTGAGTTACTGAGGACGGAGAGGCCACTAGTATCTCCACTCTTAGTCACAATCTCAAATCTAAAATTACCTTCAGGGAGTGATGTGACATCAATTGTGCCATCAAACCATGCTTTTGTATAATCGAATCCATTTCCAAGATTAAGAACATAGTTTGCGCTAGCAATATTCATATTAAATGTATACTTCTGTGTCTCGTCATTTAAATTTACGACATTTACTTGATGAGTTACTTCTCCAAGATTCATATTAGTTTGATTTAATGCTGCCCATCCTTTGACATATAGATTATTACCTTGCCAATCCCAATTAGTTACATAAGTTAGCAAAACATCTTCTCCATTGACTACAACAGGATTAATGCTAGGTGTATTAACATAATCAACTTGATTTCGATTAATAAGCCCAATAGAAGTCGCAGTATTGTATGGTACTAACCCAGCAGTAGAAGCAGTGATTACTGTACCATTTGATATAGGATTTGTTGATGGAACATATAGTACATCTCCAGATGTAGCGGAAATTGTAAAGGGATAATTCGTAGCTCTATCATTGATTGAGTATAGTACAGTATTTAGATTCGTATTTGTGTAAACTGAACGAACAGCATCAGTTTTCAGTATTGCGATCTGATATCGATTCAAATCCTTGAGTCCTAAATACCGATCTATTCGAAATGCATAACCAGCGATTTTAATGCTCCACCAAGGATCGGAAGCGTAGCGCGTATTAATGCCAGCACCTTTTGTACCGATGTTTGAAGCATAGAAAAGGGAACTGTTTGCTGTAGCATTGTAGTTACTGTAATCAAGATAATGCCTAAGGTTGATACCCATATGTTCGTCTACAGACTGTTCGACACTATTAAAAGTATAAGCACTGTCCGGATTGCTATCATATGCTCCATAACCAAAAAGATTATAGCGATTCACCGCATAACTGCTTGTACCATAAGCACTCTCATGTATTGCCATTGAGTAGATCATCAAGGCATTCATTCCATAAGTATTCTGAGCATTTACGAACGCACTTCCTTTATCTTTCATGACACTCGAATTTGGATCGAGCTTATTCACGGAAAAATAATAGTTAAAATATTCATTTAGTTCCGCTTCAGTATATTGTGTGACTGTTCTAAGATTCAAAAAATCATAATAATTATAATATCGACCTACGANNACCATTTACCATGACAGGATTTTTCAAATCCATATCTGTATAAAAGACGATGCCATTGGGGCTATAATAAGTGCCATTTGTTAACCAATCGGGGGCAACACCATACGAATAAGTATTGACATACAAGGCTGTATCCACCTGAACGGAAATTTGTTTTATTGTGACATTTCCAGTTTTCGTAGTGCTTGTGACATCCGCAACTTTATATTGAGTGATGTTTGGGCGAATGATATGCCCAGTATAGCTGTTGTCTAGTGAACTTCGGGTCGTAAAACTAATGTACCAATTGTTGATGCGATTCTCGACATAAATCAAAGGGATGATATCAATTCCATTTATTTGAATGAATCCACGAGCTCCATTGACTTCAACTTCAGCGACAAGATCTGAAGGCTTGATAACTTCAGAAGGAGACTTTGATTTAATTTGAGTGTTATAGTAGTAAAGGGGGTTAGCTTGGCTAATGTATGTATACGGTACTGTTTGAGCTTTATCTTTCCAAATATTAATTGTTTCTGAATATAGATAAGTATGATTTTGTGAATAAGCCATTGCACGATCAGCCGCTACGATATTCATTGGACTGTAGGATTCTTCATGTCGAATAACAACGTTCGGGGCTTTTGCAGCTTCACTTAACATGAAATCATAAGCTTGTTGGAACTGTGTTTCATTGAAACATCCAAGATTGGTAAACTGATCTTTACCCGTAATGCGATCAACACTATATTGATTTACAGTACAAGCAACAGGAACATTTGATGCTGCATACGTAATCGTCCAAGCTTCCGNNTTGGACCAATACGAGTAAAAGTGTGATAAGAAAGATGAATATACGTTTCATTAATTACCTGTAAGTGAAAGTGGATAATATTTGTCGTCAGAGACAGAAAGATAAATTTGAGCTTCAGTGAACGTAGATAAATCGACATCCCCTAAGACTTCAAAGAAGAGATAACCTTCTACGGTATCACTGATATAGACATTGCTTAAGTTTGTTGCCCCATCGATCAGATAGGAGTGATCCACCGCATCATAGAGGGTTCCACCATTCTTGATGAGCGCCTTTGTGATTCTAAAGGATTCACTGAGTTTATTCTCAATCTTGATTTTGATTGCGACGATTTGTGATTGTGAAGTAAAACTTGCCTCAACACGATTGCCATTCGCGTCCAGTTGATAGAATTCTGTTGGACTAACGGTCGTCTTATTGAGTACAGTCATGTTAGCAGCTGTGTTAGGTTCCAAACCTGTTTCACTGATGCCGAGGAAAGATTTGGTACCTATATTCGTGGGATTATTCAAATCAAACGATAAGATGCTGCTCGGATAGAGATTGATATTCACATCAAGTGCTGTGATTTCAGTATTAACGATTGGGATAAAGAGAAGTCCATCCATCTCTGCATTCGACGAGTAGAGTGAGAATACCAATTCATAATCCCCAAAGGTATACCCAGCTTGTTCGATGCGACCCAGATACTGATCGACACTATTCAGTTGAATGTTTTCACTGGT
>DIJY01000005.1:3569-3727 GCA_002421405.1 Caryophanales bacterium UBA5632
TCAAAGCCAAATTCTTCAATTTCAAAGAGCGTGAATTCGTTTACTGTAAACTCGAAAGTCTGTTGGACCGTAGGATCGTTCACAATCGGATCTTCGATTGCAGGTTCCTTTACAATTAGATTCCATATGAAAATACCAGCCACGATCATAAAGCTAAG
>DIJY01000125.1:0-684 GCA_002421405.1 Caryophanales bacterium UBA5632
AGCCACCGCTTTTATCGATTTCAATACGAAAAGAAGGAAATGAACCAAAAGATACTTTAAGAAACATTCTCCAAAAAAAAGAGTTTGTGATTCATATCGTTTCAAAGAATTATCTTGAAGCGGTGAACCAATCTTCGTTTCAATACCCACAATCGGTTAGCGAGATTGAAGTAACTGGATTGACTCCGATTAAAAGTCATAAGATCGATGTCATGGGTGTCAAGGAAGCTAAAATTCGTTTTGAATGTGTTTTAGAACAGACGGTGGACTTACCAGGATCCGTGTTGGTGGTTGGTCGAGTCGTATATGCTCATTTCGACGAAGCTGTCTATCATCAAGGAAAAATTCTCATTGACAAACTTGAACCAATTAGTCGTCTTGCTGGGAGTAGTTATGCAATGATTGGTGACGTCATCGAATTAAAAAAACCAACTGAATAAATAATGGGCCGAAAATATTCGGCCTTTTTATTTGCTAATTATTAACAATTGTTTTATAATATTTTTATAATATCAAAAATTGATATCAATAATTGATGGAGGTATATATGCTTGATAAAGTTAAACGAAAGCTCGATTTAAGTTTTATTCATTTGCATGTCCTTTACCATGCTTCAAAAGCGCCTTTCTATGGTGTTTGGATGATTGACGAACTTAAAACCCATGGCTATCAGTTTGGTCCGAG
>DIJY01000125.1:728-9781 GCA_002421405.1 Caryophanales bacterium UBA5632
CGAAAATATTACGTCATCACTGATCAAGGCCTTGAGTTGCTGAGGGAATCTATTCATCAAGTCAAAGTTTTGTTAGGTGAAATAGGAGAAGAACAACATGAAAAAAATATTTAATAATCCGAATGATTCGATCAAGAAACGGGCTTTTCTATTTATTTTGTTATTGGGGATTATCAGTTTTTTCTCTGACTTTACTCACGAAGGGGCAAGAAGCATTTATGGTCAATATTTAAGTATCATTGGCGTCAGTGCTTTCTTAATTTCAACGACGGCTGGGTTAGGTGAATTCATTGGCCAGGCGTTAAGAATCATCACGGGTTGGATTGCGGATAAAACCGGTCGATATTGGTTTATGATGATTTTAGGTTATGCGGTCAATTTGCTGGCTATTCCACTCTTAGGATTGGTCGATGCATCGATTTGGCAAGTAGCTTTAATATTAATCTTGATCGAAAGAATCGGAAAAGCAATTCGTGCACCTGCCAAATCAGCTTTAACAAGTTTTACAGCACCTCATTTAGGCGCTGGAAAAGCGTTTGCGATTAACGAAGCACTGGATCAGGCGGGAGCTTTTTTAGGACCACTTATGGTTTTCTTTATTGTTTCAAATCAATCAAACGATTTATTATTAAGATATCAAGTCAGTTTTGGTATTTTAGGAATCTTTGCGATTGTAACTTTATTTTTATTAGTTTTTGCGAAGAAACAATATCCAAAACCGCAAGGATTTGAAGATAAGACAAAAGGTCCACAAAAATTCGTGGGCGATAAAAAATTCATAATTTACATGTTAGCGATTAGTTTCATCGCCTTGGGATTCATCGATTATCCAGTGATTGCCTATCATATCGGTGAAATCAATATGATTGATGTGATATACATTCCGTTACTCTATTCATTCGCAATGGGAATCGATGCAATCTCGGCATTAATATTTGGTGCTTTGTATGACAAAATCGGAATTGGATCTTTGATGATATCTGTTATTATTTCCGCTCTGATTTCGCCATTTATATTTTTTTCCAATGCAGTAGTTTCACTCATCATTGGTATTGTTCTATGGGGCATTGGCATGGGGGCGCAAGAATCGATTTTAAAAGCGGTGGTGGCGAAATTAGTTCCCAAAGAAAAGAGAGCAACTGGATATGGTATCTTTAGTTCCGTATTTGGTTTTGCTTGGTTTATAGGATCACTCTTGATTGGACTGCTTTATTCCCGAAGTGTGATTGGAATCGTTCTCTTCACCGTTGTGATGCAACTCGCTGCATTTATCATGTTATTCATCCTTGTTCAACTCGAGAAAAAAGATCATAAGCCAATCATTTTGGAAGCTTAAGTCAAAGGTTCAAAAAGAAAACGTTTTACTAAAAATGTTTGTTACACTTGCAAGGATTTTATGGTATAGTAAGATATAATTTTAATGAATAATTGTTGATGCATTGCATCTTCAGAAATGAGGAATATCATGTTTTGGGATCAGGTATGGGAAATTTTGACTGTCACCACGCTTTGGGAGTTATTGCTAATATTTTTTGCTAAGATTATTGAAGTGTCACTGGGAACTTTGCGTAGTATATTGATTGTCAAAGGATACCGTACACCCGCAGTTCTATTGGCACTTGTCGAAATCATGATATGGGTGTTTGTGGCTTCAACGGTTATTACTGGACTCGCTGCTTCGCCTATGAAAGGGATCGCTTACGGCTTAGGTTTTGCAGCAGGCGTTTATTTTGGTTCTGTCTTGGAACAAAAATTAGCGTTTGGAAAACTCTTGATACAGTCAATTGCATCCGCCTCTAAAAGTGGAGAAATCGCAGAAAGACTTCGCGAATTAGGGTGTGGCGTTACAACTTTTAATGCCAAGGGAAAAGTTGAAAACAAAACTATTTTGATGGTTTATACCAACCGCCGAGGCAGTCAATTGATTATCGATGAAATCATGGCGATTGACTCATCAGCGATGATTGTCCTTAATGATGTATCGACCATTTCTGGGGGATACATTCATTCTGGGAAGGCACTCCTTAAATAAAAAAAGTACTGCACATCCAACTTGGGATGTGCAGTTTTCTTAATATTGGATTTTATCTTCTTTTTGGAGATAGTCATTAAATAATTTTAAACATGCTTCACGGTCTACTTCTTGTAATTTTGTGTAATTTTTCCAATCGTTCTCATAAAAACGTTTATCGCGAAATCCGATTATTTCCGTATCATTGACATTACAACCATAATAGACCGTATCGATGTTTGCCCATAGAATTGCGCCTAAACACATGGGACAGGGCTCAGCGGTTGTATAAAGGGTACAACCGGATAAATCGAAAGATTTCAATTTTTTTCCCGCTTTTCTGATGGCATCGATTTCTCCATGATGGGTTGGATCATGGTTAATAATCACATGATTATGACCTTTTGCGATGACTTTTCCTTCCTTAACAACAACGGCACCAAAAGGGCCTCCGTGTTGTAGTTCAATGCCTTTTTTGGCTTCATTGATAGCCATCTTCATAAACTTGTCCATTCAACCACTCCTTGTAATTTCGTAAATTTATTATAGCACAATTCTTTTATTTGAAAATAGGATACTCAGTTTTTATCTAATATCGTTTATTTATGATATTATTTTTCGTGCTTGTCTATAAAAAAATAATAATCAATGGTAAAATAAATTGAAAGTCTGGAAATGAGAGATGCTTATGAATAAAAACACCATAGAGTACCTTCAAAATTCGCTTCATAATTTCTATTCTAGCTTTGCTAGAGACTTACCGTGGCGGAAAAATAAAGACCCTTATTCAATTTGGGTTTCAGAAATAATGTTGCAACAAACACAGGTCAAAACCGTGATTCCTTATTTCGAACGATTTTTAAAACTGTTGCCGGATGTCAGTCACCTTGCCAAGATTGATATCGAAAGTTTAATGAAACTTTGGGAAGGGCTTGGTTATTACTCTCGGGTTAAACATATGCATCAAGCCGCAAAAATAATCGTCAATGAATATCATGGCATCCTGCCAAAAACCGCTCTAGAATTATTAAAATTACCTGGCATTGGACTCTATACGGCGGGCGCAATTGCTTCGATAGCGTATGAAGAAAGAATTGCGGCCGTCGATGGAAATGTTCACCGAGTATTATCAAGGTATCTTGGGTTACCCATCACCAAAGAAGAATTATTGCCTTTGATGGATGAACTATTACCATCGCAATCCATCGGAAACTTTAATCAAGCATTAATGGAAGTGGGTTCAAGGATATGTATTCCTCAATCGTTGCCTTTATGTAACGAATGCCCAATCAATCAAAAATGCCAAGCATTCAAAAAACAATTGACTGACAGTCTTCCAATCAAACCGAAAAAATTGAATCGGACCATCGAAGATAAAACCCTGTTAATCATTACTGATCAGACTCATTATGTCATTAGAAAACGTCCGTCAAAGGGATTATTAGCCAATCTTTGGGAGTTTCCATTACTGGAGGGCAGTCAAACAATCAATGAGATTTCAGCGTTTTTATTGGATTTGGGCATTGATGAATTCGATCTTAAAGTTTTACCGAATTCGGTTCATACTTTTACGCATAAAGATTGGAAAATTAACGCCTATAAAATTACAACAATGAAACTGAATCCCGTTGACCACTATACTTTGGTTTCAAGATTTGACTTAAATCAAATTTATACGTTGTCTTCCTTATTTAAAAAATATCAGGAGTATTACCAATGAATGCAAAATGGTTGAAAATATTGGCAGTTGTCTTAATGATTATTGACCATATCGGGTTCTATTTAATGCCTGAAGGGACAATCAATTTGATTCTTCGGGCGATTGGAAGAATCGCATATCCGCTCTTCGCCTACATGATTGCGGAAGGATTTCATAAAACCCATCATGTTAAGAAATATTTATTAAGATTATTGATCGCTGCACTTATCATGGAGTTCGTTGTCTTAATGATTTACCTTTTTACAAATGCGAATTATTTCATTCAAATCAATGTCTTCATTCCTTTAATCGCAGGACTAACTGGACTAATCTTGTTTTATCAAAAAGGCTGGTATTATAAACTATTAATATTACCCATCTTTGTTCTCGCAGAACTGCTTCATATCTCCTATGGCGTATATGGTGTCATCTTGATTTTGATATTTGGCATTATACCCAAAAAAATTGAACAATTAACGACCTTTATCTTTATCAGTTTATTCTTTATCGATTGGCCTCTCTTTGTCTTAATGGGCCTTGAAGGTACGGCGAGATATCCAAGCCTTCAATGGACTTCTCTTCTTGCTTTCATACCCATCTTTCTTTATAACGGGCAAAAAGGAAGTTATAACAAATGGATTTTCTATTTAATCTATCCCCTTCATCTCGGGTTGATTCTGATGATAAAATATTTAATTACAAGGTGAGTATCTATGAAAAAAAGTAGAGTTTTTGGATTTGCAATCATAGGCATTATTTATGTATTATCCGTTTTGCTAGGGTTATTTGTTTTTAAGGTAGTTGAACAATATTTTTCGTTTTATATGTCGATTTTCATTGCCGATGTAGCCGCAACGTTCTTTGTTTATTTAGCCGGCGTTTTTGTGAAGAATACATCCGTGTATGACCCTTATTGGAGTGTTCAACCCTTGGTTATCGTTTTATTAATCTTAACTCGATTTCAAGTATGGAATTTAGGAATTCTATTAATGCTGATTGCATTATTCTATTGGGGGATTCGCTTAACTGCAAATTGGGCCTATACTTTTGATTCATTGGAAACTCAGGATTGGCGATATGATATGCTGAAAGAAAAATCAGGGAAGTTATACCCCTTAGTGAGTTTACTAGGAATCAATTTATTTCCAACAATCGTTGTTTATTTAGCAGTTTTGCCAGCCATCGTATTTTTTGAAAAAGGTGGATCAAACTTTTTTACTTTTATTGGTTTTGCGTTGTGTCTTCTTGCAGCGTCTTTACAACTTTTTGCCGATATTCAAATGCAAAAATATCGGAAATCTCCGCATTTAAAAACCGAAATTATTAATACTGGGTTGTGGAAATATTCTCGACATCCGAATTATTTAGGCGAAATCTTAATGTGGTGGGGTATTTTCATCATGATGTTCTCTGTCAATCCCAATTTATGGTATTTCGGTATCGGAGCCCTCTTAAATACTTGCATGTTTTTCTTTATTTCAATTCCAATGGCTGAAAAAAGATTGGCGAGTTATAAAGCTAATTTTGATGAATACAAACGCAGCACCCGGATGTTATTACCCCTTAAAAAGTCAGACCGATAGGAGGTCTTATGGAAACATTAATCAGTAAGCATCATTTCCTAAAACAATATTTTGATTACGCAGGCTGGGATTATCAAAAAGAGGTGACTTTAATCGAAAATGGACGACTCGATCAAAATCACCCCTTAAGAATTATTCGAACCGAAGGAAAACTGGTCATTGAATATATGCCGGGATTTTCTAATTTTGATGCAACGCTACTATCGAGCAATATTTCAAATCAAGAAATCGTCGCCTCCATTTTGGGTACGAATGTCAGTTTCTTAGAGAAACAATCTTTTATCATGTTTGCTCCCAAGGCAATTACTTTGCCGCCAATAGAAGGTTTTAGCATCGAACCACTCACCCTCCATCAAAAAATCGATTTAGGTCGCTTAAAATCTGCCTGTTCTAATCAAGAATTAGAAAGTTCTTTAGTGGGCTTAGAAGATGATGATACATTAGGAATTTATCATAACCGTGATTTACTCGCAGCGGGATCGCTTTGGTTTCTAGGCGATAAATTAGCTGATATCCATTTAATCACCCATCCTAAGTTTCGTTCGATTGGTTTTGGAAAACTACTCATTGGGTTATTAATTAATCGATCTTTTCGGTTTAACCGCATTCCGATTGCAAGAGGAGAACTCCAAAATGAAGCGACCTATAAGGTGGCGATAACCACTGGATTTATTGAAGCGATTTCAATCTTTGAAATTGAAGTCGATTAATCTTATGAAAAACGTCGTAGTGGCGTTTTTTCTTTTGTTTGAACACCCTTTTAGGGTTGTTAAATATCCCATTTGATGGTATGATATCTTTGAATGAAAGCGTAAACATTTGAATAAGACCGACTTTTTGCGGTCAATCGAGAAATGGGAGAAAAAGATGATTATACTGGATGGAAAAAGTTTAAATCTTGAAAGTTTTGTGAAAGTAGCCCGAGATAAAGAAAAAGTTGTGATTGCGAATAGTGCGAAAGAAGCAGTTGAAAAAGCAAGGCAATATGTCGATGAAATCGCAAAAGGAAAAAAACCGATTTATGGCATCAATACGGGTTTCGGTAAACTATCTGATGTTTTGATTAAATGTGAAGACGTCGAACGTTTACAAAAGAATTTATTGATGAGCCATGCTTGTGGCGTTGGCGAACCTTTAGACCAAGAAATTGTTCGCGGCATGATGGTATTAAGAATTAATGCTTTGATCAAAGGTTATAGCGGGATACGCTTGGAAACCATTGAAAAATTGCTTGAATTACTCAATTTGGATATTATTCCAGTTGTTTTTGAAAAAGGTAGTTTAGGGGCTTCGGGTGATTTAGCGCCTTTATCGCATATGAGTTTACCACTGCTAGGGTTAGGAGAGGTATTTTACCAAGGAAAAAGGATGGCGACAGAAACTTGTTTCCAACTCACAAAAGTGACTCCTCTATCCGAACTAAAAGCTAAAGAAGGGTTATCGCTTATCAATGGCACGCAAGCAATGAACGCAAGAGGCGCATTGATATTATATGATGCATTTAGATTAGAAAAACTAGCGACGTTATCATTATCGCTGACGCTTGAAGCATTACAAGGAATCATTGATGCATTCGACCATCGAGTTCATGATGTTAGAAACCAAAAAGGTCAAATTCAAATCGCTAAAGATATTTTGTTCAATCTAAAAAACTCAAGAAATGTGACGCGACAAGGTGAACTGAGAGTCCAAGATGCTTACAGTTTACGTTGTGCGCCGCAAGTACATGGCGCAATTCTCGATACCTTAAATTTTGTTCATGATATCGTCATCCGTGAAATGAACGCTGTGACAGATAATCCCATTATATTCCCAGGTGAATTCGATGCAATCAGTGCGGGTAATTTTCATGGCGAACCGTTAGCTCTTGCATTTGATTATTTAGGAATTGCGATTTCTGAATTGGCGAATATTTCAGAACGACGGTTAGAACGCTTGGTTAATCCGCAGTTATCAAATGGACTTCCAGCGTTTTTATCTCATCAATCCGGTTTAAATTCCGGATTCATGATTGTTCAGTATAGTGCCGCCTCACTCGTCAGTGAAAATAAGGTTTTATCACATCCAGCGTCTGTTGATTCCATTCCTTCATCAGCGAATCAAGAGGACCACGTTTCAATGGGTTCAATTTCGGTAAATAAGGCGAGTACGATTTTATCGAACGTTCAATCGGTGATTGCGATGGAATTGTTTGCGAGTGCACAAGCCATCGATTTAAGAAATGCTTCAGATCGGTTAGGATTGATGACCGCAAAAGCGTATAAAATCATTCGTAAAAATGTTCCTTATATCAATGATGATCAAATCATGTATCCGCATTTACATAAAATGAAAGATCTCGTTCAATCGGGGACGTTATTTGAAAGTGTTTATGGGGGTGGGAAAGAATGACGGATTCAACCATTCTTGAAAATTTGTTTCATGAATTACCAGAAAAAAAACCATTTCAGGCCGGGATTCGACGCGCGCCGAAACGATTTTTTTCTTTGAGTCAAGCCGAAACCGAATTAGCGCTTAAAAATGCTTTAAGATATATCCCTCAAAAATGGCACGAAGTGCTAGCGGTTGAATTTTTAGATGAATTACAATCCATGGGAAGAATTTATGGTTATCGTTTCCGCCCATCGGGTAGAATCGAAGGAAAACCAGTGGATGAATACGTTGGAAATACACTTCAAGGACGCGCTTTCCAAGTCATGATTGATAATAATCTTGACTTCGAAGTCGCGCTTTATCCTTACGAACTGATTACCTATGGCGAAACCGGTGCAGTCATGCAAAACTGGATGCAGTATCATCTGATAAAGTACTATTTACAAGCGATGACTGATCATCAAACCTTGGTGGTGATGAGTGGTCATCCGTTAGGGTTATTTCCTGCTTCAAAGACGTCGCCGAGAGTCATCGTTACTAACGGATTACTGATTGGTGAGTATGATAATTTAGAACAATGGAACCGCCTTGTTGCACTTGGCGTTTCTTCCTATGGACAAATGACCGCAGGTGGATGGATGTATATCGGTCCGCAAGGGATTGTCCATGGAACGTATTCGACCTTGCTCAATGCCGGAAGAAGTCAACTCCATATTCCGGAAAATGAGAACTTGAAAGGGATCTTATTCGTTTCTTCAGGTCTTGGAGGTATGAGTGGGGCACAAGGAAAAGCCGTTAAAATTGCAGGGGGTGTTGGCATCATTGCTGAAGTGGATGGTTCGCGGATTCAAACAAGGCATTCACAAGGTTGGGTCGATGCGGTTTATGAAACGCCAAAATCGACGTTTGCTGCGGCTTTAAAAGCGATAACTGAAAAGCAACCGCTTGCGATTGCTTACCATGGAAATATCGTCGATTTGCTCGATTATGCAAATGAACATTCCATCAAAATTGATTTGCTCAGCGACCAGACAAGTTGCCACGCGGTATATGATGGCGGTTATTGTCCAAAGGGACTGTCGTTTGAAGAACGAACGGATTTATTAAAGTATAATAAACCTTTATTTATTGAGAAAGTCAATCATGGATTGCAATTACATTATGATGCCATCAAAAAATTGGTAGGCTCAGGAACTTATTTCTTTGACTATGGCAATAGTTTCATGAAAGCGGTCTTTGATGCCGGCGTTTTATCAATCTGTAAGAATGGAAAAGATGTGTTCGACGGTTTTATTTGGCCGTCTTATGTCGAAGATATTATGGGTCCCATTTTATTTGACTTTGGCTATGGTCCCTTCCGTTGGGTTTGTTTATCGGGATTAGATAG
>DIJY01000112.1:0-1037 GCA_002421405.1 Caryophanales bacterium UBA5632
TTCTATGAAGAAGAAGTATCGGTTTGGAACAAACTGATCATGGCCGCAAAAAATAATGATTTATCGACCGCATTTCTCGCTGCTACTTCCATTGAAAACGAGTTAAGTCACTATCGCATGTCTTTTCCAATGATTACACATCTATTTTCGGACTATCGATCCAACGTCGAATCCTTGGTTGGCAGTGCAAAACAAGCTGAAATTGATATCCTTCAATTATTGAAAGATCACAAGATTCAAGTCACCGTCTTTCATACGCTTGAAGCGGTCATTGATTACTTATTAGCATAAAGTAAGTGTATTTATTTGAACTGTCTTTCAAAATACAGTATCATTAAAGGGAATGGAAGTGAAAAAATGATCTATTTTGATTATTCCGCGACAACGCCGGTAAATGAGTTGGTCTTAGATGTTTTTGTAAAAGCATCGAGAGAATTATATCTAAACCCGAATTCAAATTACCCTGAAGCAATCAAAGTCCATGAAGTCATTGAGATGGCCAGCGAAAGAATTCGCAGTCATTTACATGTGCCCAATCATGAGGTCATTTATACGAGCGGAGCTTCTGAAGCCAATAATCTTGCGATTAAAGGTGTTGCTTATAAGAATCAAGGGATTGGCAAACATATGATTACAAGTCCGTTTGAACATTCATCGGTTTCAGCGTGTTTTGGTTATTTACAAAAACAAGGATTTTTCGTCGATGTCGTGAAAACTTTGGCGAACGGCCAAGTTGATTTAGATGATTTAAAGTCTTTGTTACGAGAAGACACCATCTTAGTTTCAATCGGTTGCGTTGCGAGTGAATTAGGAATTTTACAACCCATTGAAGAAATCGGGCAACTGGTTCATACTTTCCCCAATGCAATCTTTCACAGTGATATGACGCAAGCGATTGGGAAAACCGCAGTCAAATTTAATAGCGTTGATCTCATTTCGATGTCGGCCCACAAAATATATGGATTAAAGGGCATAGGTGCGCTTTTAAGAAGAGAGTCCGTCAAAATGACGCCTTTGATTCACGGTGGAAAATCGAC
>DIJY01000112.1:1171-2602 GCA_002421405.1 Caryophanales bacterium UBA5632
GTTTCCATAAACTCACCCAATGGTTCCATTCCTCATATCACAAATATAAGCATCATGACGATGCCTTCAAAAGCAATGCAAGAATACCTTGCAAGTCATGAAGTCTATGTTTCAACGCAAACAGCCTGTTCAAGCGATGAAACAAGAAGTGAAGCGGTTTATCGCTTGACGAAATCTGAAACCAAGGCGAGAACCTCGATTCGGATCAGTTTATCGCATCTGACTTCGACCGAAGAAATCGAAACCTTGGTTGATTTGATTCGGGCGGTCGCGTTATGATGAAAATAGTTATGATCACTGCCATTTGGTGCCCCTCATGTATCATCATGAGAAACCGATACAATGACTTGTTTAAAACGATGAATATCACAAAAATAGAATATGATTTCGATGAAGATACAGCATTAATCAAACCGTTCAAGATTGGTTCGATTTTACCCGTTGTCATTTTTTTTAAAGAGGATGAAGAAGTCTTGCGCATCATCGGCGAGAAATCAAAGAAAGAACTCGCAAAATTACTAGAAGGGCTATTATGATTATGAAATTATTCAAAAAAATATTTTTATTGCTTCTGGTATCCGCTTATTTATTACCACAATCCATTTCCAGAGTGAAGGCTGATAATCCCATCAATATTCATTACTTCTACGATGTGACTTGCACAAATTGTCATTTTCTTGGGCTCTATCTTGATGAAATTGAAGTTCAATATGGATCTCAAGTCAATGTTATCCGTTATGAAATCACGGATGATATTGAAAATTTACAACTCTATCATGACGTAAAGATGGCCTTTGGCATTGAAAATGAAGCGTTAATAACAACCCCTTTGACCGTGATTGGCGGCGTTTATATTCCAGGATACAACACCCAAGTCAAAAACGATATTCAAACCCTTATTTCAAGGTATCTCTATAAAAATTATGTCGATATCGTCCAAAAAGTCAAAGATAATGAAACGATATTACCGAGTGATTTTGATACATTAACGCCCTCAATTTTAACATTGCCTTTGATTGGTGAAGTCCATGTCGATGAATTATCACTCTTTGTCGCTGCAATCGTCTTAGGTACCGTTGATGGATTCAATCCTTGTGCCATGTGGGTTTTAATCTTTTTGATTACCATGTTTTTGAATTCAAAGAATAAAAAGCGGATGTGGATTTTAGGAACTGTATTCTTGTTTACCTCAGCGTTGATGTATTACTTGATTATGGCTGCTTGGCTCAATATTGCGATTTCTTTAGTCGCAGTCAACTGGATCCGCATCTTCATTGGACTCGTCGCTTTTGGCTTTGGCGGATACAATCTCTTTAAATTTTTCAAGAGTCTCAAACAAAAAGATGTTGGTTGTGAAGTGACAGATGCCAATCAAAAAAGAAGAATCATCGACAAAGTTAAAAAGATTGTTTTAGAACAAAACTTTTGGTT
>DIJY01000112.1:2637-9516 GCA_002421405.1 Caryophanales bacterium UBA5632
GGATTACCGTTCTTGTTCACACAAATCTTAGCTTATAACAATCTGCCCTTAGGCACCACTTATCTCTATATTGGTCTCTATGTATTTTTCTTTTTACTGGATGACTTAATCGTTTTTGCTGTTGCGATGTTAACGCTTAAAGTGACTGGCATCTCCAATAAATATGGGAAAGTTTCACAAGTCGTGGGTGGGGTTATCATGATCGCGATTGCGATTCTGCTAATTTGGTTCCCAGAAGTGATTAAATTTAAAATTTAATTCGATATTTATGAATGAAAAACGGATGTCACCTTGCACCCGTTTTTTTTTACTAAAAATAGATTATCAATATTGAATAATAAATGATTCGCAGTATAATGAAATTAAATTCGATGAATATTTATAATTTGATATTGGATCATGTTTTTGACTAAAAAATCTTAGAAAAGAGGCGTTTTTTATGATTTTAACAAGAGAACAAATCAACCTTCAAATTAAACAGGCAAAACAAGCTTCAAGTTCTTTAAATATTCCCATGATCATTATGCCAATACTCTTTATCGGTGCGAATATCATTCTTTATTTTGCGATCGGTATTCCAATGTTTTCAATCATCTTTGGAATATTAACTGGGTTAGTGTTATTCGCAATGATGGCCGCCGTCATGTCGGCTCGCGATAAACAATTACAAAATTTAAACACCTTCATCAAGCGGATCAATCTTTATTTTGAATTATTGCAACGAACTGAAATTCCAGAAAAAACATATGGATTTGATCATAATTCATCATTTAGTGCCCCACAATTGATGTGGTTCATCAAAGACTCAATTCATTTTTTTCCAAAACCACCTACTTTTGGAAATCATTTGTTGTATGATCAAATTGGCGAAAATCAAATTCCATATAAATCAATTAAATATTATTACACCTCCGGGGATAAATACTATGAAAACAAATTGTCTGGCGGTGGTAGTACCGGTCCTAACTTAGTTGGCGCAATGATTGGTGAAGAAATCGCAGGAGTTGGTGGGGCTGTTGTCATGGGACAATCTAGAATCAATCCAGTGACGAGTCAATTGATCATCCATGATGAAAGAAGAACCGTCATCGCCTATAAAAACGAAGATGGTTCAATCGCTCAATGTCTTATTCCATTTGATTTTTA
Organism: Caryophanales bacterium UBA5632; assembly: GCA_002421405.1. GTDB lineage: Bacteria > Bacillota_I > Bacilli_A > Izemoplasmatales > Hujiaoplasmataceae > UBA5603. The sequence continues at coordinate 3,784 of DIJY01000112.1, forward strand.
CGATATTATGGTTGAACATTTACCAGATCTTCGACGCGATTTCGTTGAGATGAAAATGAATGCCAGTCAAATCAAACAAAACGCTTTAGATAACAATGGTGATAACATCGAAGCAAAATTAAAGAAATTACTTGATATGAAAAATGCTGGATTAATTGATGAAAACGATTATCGAATCCAAAAAGAAAAACTCTTAGAAAAGATGTAGATTTATTCAATATATAACGTCATTTTTGCCAAAAAAATGACGTTTTTTCTTGTAAAAACGTTTTTATAATCGTCAAACCCATTGTTATTGTGATTGAATGATATAATTTAATTAGAAAGAAGGTCTTATGGATGAAACTCAATCAATACATCGATCGGATTATTGACGATCAACATCTTCACCCAATTAATAAGGATCATTGTTCCTGTAGACTGCCCTCAAACCGTGAAATCAAGAAAATCATTTCATTGACCAAAGAATTGATTTTTCCTGGTTATTTTGGCAAATACATGACCAAAGAAACGGGTTCAAAAGGGCAAACCAAAAGACAAATCCAACGTTTATATAAAACTTTATTAAAACAAATCGCCGATGGATTACTATATATCACGGATGGTCAATTAGTCGAAGAAAAGAAAAAACAAGCTGATTTGTATACGAAAATCTATCTAGAATCGATTCCAAAAATGCGAGAAGATTTACGGACTGATTTAGAAGCGCATTATGTGGGTGATCCTGCGGCTTATAACCATGATCAAATCATTGTCTCTTATCCTGGATTCTATGCCATCGGGATTTACCGAATGGCTCACGTGCTTTATAAAATGAATATCCCATTGCTCCCCAGAATGATGACCGAGTTCGCGCATCGCGAAACGGGAATCGATATCAATCCGGGTGCAGTGATTGGGCAATACTTCATGATTGACCATGGAACTGGCGTCGTGATTGGCGAAACCGCAACGATTGGGAACCATGTTAAAATATATCAAGGGGTTACCTTAGGTGCTTTGACGACCAAAGGGGGCCAAAATTTAAAAAATGTGAGACGTCATCCAACGATTGGCGATTATGTAACAATTTATGCAGGTGCCTCCATCTTAGGTGGAGATACCTTCATCGGTAAAAATGTGACCATTGGTTCGAATGCATTTATCACAGAATCGATTGAAGATTATAAACGCGTCACGGAAAAATCAACCGAAACAAAAAATCAACTCATGTACCACTTATAGGAGGAATTATGAAATTATATCAATCAATTACTGAACTCATTGGAAATACTCCTTTAGTTGAACTCAATAATTTGAAGCAAGCTTTAGGATTAAAAGCAAGACTTTTAGCGAAAGTAGAATATTTTAACCCCGGCCATTCCGTTAAAGATAGAATCGCCTTGGCAATGATCGAAGATGCAGAAAAAAAAGGATTATTAAATCATAATTCGATTATTATTGAACCAACATCCGGGAATACTGGCATTGGTGTAGCTTTAGTCGGTGCTGCCAAAGGTTACCAAGTCATCTTGGTCATGCCTGAAACGATGTCCATTGAAAGACGCAAACTCATGGGTGCATATGGTGCAAAAATTATATTAACCGAAGGTCAAAAAGGGATGAAAGGTGCGATAGCGAAAGCCGCTGAACTTAAAGAAATAACACCCAATTCTATCATCTTAGCTCAATTTGATAATCCAGCGAATCCACAAATCCATTATTTGACGACCGGCCCTGAAATATACAAAGCTGCTGGAACGAAAATTGATGCTTTTGTGACCGGTGTTGGAACCGGTGGATCCATATCGGGTATTGGTCGCTATTTAAAAGAACAAGACTCAGATACCTTCGTCATCGCTGTTGAACCCGTTTTATCGGCGGTATTATCGGGAGGTGCACCCGGACCCCATCCGATTCAAGGAATTGGAGCCGGTTTTATTCCCAATACATTGAATACGAATATCTATGATGAAATCATCAAAGTCGACGCCGAAAATTCATTTAAATATGCAAGATTACTCGCAAAGCATGAAGGAATTCTATCTGGAATATCATCAGGAGCCGCGTTATCCGCTGCAGTAGAAGTCGCCTCAAGAGCAGAATATGAGGGAAAAACTGTCGTTGTTTTATTGATGGATACCGGTGAAAGATACTTATCAACGCCGCTTTATCCTGATCCTACTCAAAACTAACCGTCTAGAGACGGTTTTTTTACATCAAAAGATGAAAACGTTTTCAGCATCAAAATTTTAGCACTCAATACTTGACAGTGCTAAAGGATGTGATATAATAGAGTTGGCACTCGAAGATGATGAGTGCTAAAATATAAAACTAATAGGAGGAATTCTATATGAACAATTTAATCAAACGTAACAACGATCTCACTTTTTTTGACGACTTTTTCGATGGTTTCTTCTCAAAACCCTTGTCCAGCGGGACAACGCCGTTAATGAAAACCGATATCAGGGAAACCGATAATGGTTATGAATTAGAACTTGATGTACCCGGATTTGGCAAAGAAGACATCAAGATTTCCCTTGAAAAAGGCTATTTAACCGTCGAAGTCAAAAAGGAAGAAAACAAAGAAAAGAAAGATGTCCGTTACTTAAGACAAGAAAGAGTCTACTCCAGTTGTGCAAGAAGCTTCTTTGTTGGTGATGATATCGCTGAAGCCGATATTAAAGCTGGCTATGACAAAGGTGTATTAACCCTCTTTGTTCCTAAACAAGGAACCAATATTAAAGAAAAGAAATACATTACAATTGAATAAAGAATATCCCCCAAATTTGGGGGGTATTTTTTTTGACTTGGAGAACTACTTTTTTCAATTGTCGATTATATTCATGAATAATTCATGATATAATAGAGAAAAAAGTGGGTGCCAAGATGGATGAGTTAATAACCTTTCTTCAAACATTCGCCAATCCTCCGTTTCTAGCATTACCGACCAGACTAGAATCGGTTTTTTTGCGTTATGTTGAAAAACGTGGCATTCTCTTACCCTGTCAATTAATCGCTATCGATGACTATAAGGATTACGTTGAATCTGAAGCGGCTCTTTATCTAAAAAACCATGAAAACATTAATTTTTATTTAGCTTCAAGAATCAAAAATGTATTACCCGATATCTCGATAGAAAAAAAGTATCGTTCGAATCGATTAATTTGGTTACAAAAAATAAAAAAAGAGCTTGTGCAAGCAAACCTTCTCGATATCAATCATCCTTTGAACCTTCAAGGGAAAGATATCGTCATTGCCTTTCATCCACTCTACGATAAAACACTTGAATATGGTAAAGTTCATCATTTTTTTCCAAAACCTGTCAATAATCAATCCTTTACTTTGTACCTTGCTAGTGATGAATCAAAACAGATCCATTGTGCAATCGAATCCATCTATGAGTTACTGAAGAAAGGCATCGATATCAATGCCATCAAAATTGTGAATGCTACAAGAGAGGATACTTGGTTATTACACAAAGAAGCGGCTTTATATGGTTTTAGCATTGACGAAAATCGTAATTATCCTTTGGATTCTCACCCTTTTGTGATCCAATTTATGAATGAAATCAAATCGGATTCCATCGAATCTGCATTGCTTCGATGGTCAACATTACTTGAAAGTGACCCAACTCTAGATACCGCACCCTATGAAAAAATAATATCGATTATTGATCAATATGGAATTTCTAAGGTTGAAACTGAAAAAGAACTGCTATTCTATGAAATAGAAAAAGCAACTTTATCGACGCAAAAACAAAAAGATGTCGTTTCATTAGAGTCGTCTCTTGATTCGTTCATCAATCCCGATGAATATTATATTGTTTTGAATTATACCGATACGCTTTTTCCGGCTTTAAAAAAAGATGACGACTACCTATCTGATGATGAAAAAACAATGCTTGGATTAAGAACTTCTATTGAAGAAAATGAAATGATTAAACAAGCGTTAAAAGTCAAAATTAGAGCCGTCAAGCACGTTACATTCATCATGCCACTCAAAAACATGGGAAAAGATATTCGAAGAAGTGAATTATTCAAAGAATTCGAATTAGATATCATTCCGTATGAATCCAGTTCAAAGTCTGTTTCAGGATCCAAAGCCTATGAACGTTTAGACTATCATAAAAAAGCCTTTGCATTGAGACAATATGGCAAGTATTCGTGCGATTATGACTTACTTCATTCGACATTCGCCGATATCGATACCCAATATAATCCCAAATTCAAAGGTCTTGATGCTTTTACCATCCAAAAACTACTCAAAAGAGGTTTTAGTTTTTCACCCACGAATTTGGAACGATTTAATGCCTGCAAATTCCGATTTTTGCTTGATTACCTGCTTAAAATCATCATCGAAGAACCGAGAGAATCCATCCTTTTTGGAAATCTTGCTCACCATATATTAGCGAATGCATTTCAAAGCAATCAGAAAATTCATGACCTTGGAAACGATTATCTCAATTCGCTTCAACATCCAATTTCTGACAAGATGTTAGTTCAGACAGCGTTATTCATGAATCGTCTAGAAAAAGTGATTGATTATCTTGAAGCACAAGACAAAGACTCGACATTCCAAGATGTCGGATATGAGATGGGTTTTGACTATGAAATAGCGAATCATCCTCACTATTCAATGAAAGGCAAGATTGATCGTGTCAAAACCTTAAATCACGATGGACAAGATTATTATGCCGTCATTGACTACAAAACCGGAACAAAAAAATTCAATTTGACAGATTTTGAAAATGGAATCGATATACAACCTCTATTTTACTTAAATCTCCTTCAAAAAAAGAATTATTCAACTGAATTTAAGCCTTTTGGGTTCTTTTATCAAGGCGTCAATCTGAAGCGTCTCAATAAAGAAAAAACAGGAAATACACTTGAGAAAGCATTAAGAATGAGTGGCGCTTCGATAGACAATGTCGGTTTATTAACCGCATTTTCTCCCAATTTAAATATTGTCGGCATGAGCTTGAATCAAGATGGTTCTTTAGGAAAAACCGATAAAGTTGTCCATCAAGACACCCTTCAATCAATGATTGATGCAATTGATACATTCATCGAAAAGGCAATCATTGACATTAATCAAGGTGAATTTTCGATTACTCCGCTTCCGGGGAAAGATGATTTCGATGATTCGCCTGCCTGTACTTATTGTCCTCATGGTGGTATTTGTTATCTGAGAAACCGTTTTGTCAGTGTAATAGAAGACACCACCGAAGGGAGTGAGTAACGTGGCTTTTACCTTCGAACAACAAAACGCAATTGAAGCAACGGGTTCAAATATTCTCATCAGTGCCGGCGCTGGCAGTGGTAAAACCACGGTATTATCTGAACGCGTGATTCGAATCTTGAATTCAGGCGTTGATGTTGATAAGCTAATTATCTTAACTTTCACGAACGCAGCTGCGGCTGAAATGAAATCAAGAATCAAAGAAAAGATTAGCACTATCGAAGCTTTAACACCTCAACTCGCAAAACTAGAGAATGCACAAATATCGACTTTCGATAGTTTTTGCTTATCGTTAGTCAAACAATACCACTATCTGCTCGATATGCCTGAAAATATTGAAATAGCAGACCACATCTTGCTTTATTCAATCAAGGAGAAATTCCTTGAAGCAACGATGAATGAATTCTATCAAATGAAGCCCGCTTGGTTCATTGGAGCCATTGATCGCTTTTTCGATAAAGGCGACCAAGCATTTAAAGATGCAGTGATGACCCTTAATAAAGGATTAGAAAT
>DIJY01000023.1 GCA_002421405.1 Caryophanales bacterium UBA5632
TGAAAGAAGAATTCGGCGTTGATCCTTCGGCTGCTTCTGCTGCACCAGTTGCTGTTGCTGCTGTTGAAGAAGAAGATTTAGGACCAAAAGAAGTTTCTATTATCTTAACATCAGTTGGTCTCAGCAAAGTTGCTGTCATCAAAGTTGTTCGTGAATTAACAGGTCTTGGTTTAATCGAAGCTAAGAACTTAGTTGACGCTGCTCCAAAAGCAATTAAAGAAAAAGTTAAAGAAGACGAAGCAAAAGAAATCGCTAAGAAACTTACTGACGCCGGCGCTACTGTCGAACTTAAGTAAGACCCTTTTTGAACACTAAACCTGAGATTGTCTCAGGTTTTTAGCGTTTTTGGGGGGTGAAGCTTTGTCACATTATTATAGTAAGGATAACGACCGGCTGGAAAGCGAGAAGCATCCAGTCCGTTTTGTCGTCAAAGAACACCCTTTTACCATGATGACCGATAAGGGTGTTTTTTCCAAGTCCGGACTTGATTTTGGATCAAGAGTGCTTCTAGAAGCAATTGAGACGTTGGCCAGCGAATCAGTTCTTGATTTAGGTTGTGGCTATGGCCCTATCGGAATTGTCATTCAAGTTTTATATGGTTCAAACGTCACGATGGTTGATATCAATGATAGAGCCATCAAATTAACAACTGAAAATGCCAAACTTTGTAAGGCAGAAGTGAAGGTTTTACAAAGCGATGGATTTTCAAATGTATCTGGAGTTTTTGATGCAATTATAACGAACCCTCCGATTCGAGCTGGTAAGAAAATCATCTATGATTGGTTTCATAAATCAAAGGATTTTCTATCTGAAAACGGACGTTTAATTGTTGTTATTAATAAAAATCAAGGGGCTCCTTCCGCAATGAATGAATTATTGTCGATTTATTCACATGTCGAGGTTATTACGAAAAAATCAGGATATCTAGTGATATCTTGCCAAAAATAATTGACTATTTGACAACACTGTGATAACATATTTAAATGCGATAGAATGCGCATTTTTGTGTTTATCAGTTAATTTGCGGTTATTACAGCTTCATATATTTTAAATTTTGAGGTGATTTTGTGGATTATAAAACGGTCAAGTACGGAAAGAAACGGGAAAGAAGAAATTATTCGCGAGTCAAGTCGAACGTTGAATTACCAGATCTCATCGAAGTTCAAACTTCATCGTTTGATTGGTTCATTGAAACGGGGCTAAAAGAACTGTTTCACGACATTTCTCCGATTACCAACTTTACCGAAAACCTCGAGGTCTATTTTGGCGATTATGAAATCGGGGAACCAAAGTATTCCGTTCTGGAATGCAAAGAAAAGGATGTCACCTATTCGCGTCCACTCAGAGTCACAGTTCGTCTTTTAAACAAAGACGCCGTGGATAAAGATACGGGAGAAGTCAACATTAAAGAACAAAAAATCTTTATGGGCGATATTCCAGTTATGTCACCGGTTGGAACCTTTATTATCAACGGTTCTGAACGGGTCATCGTTTCTCAAATTGTTCGATCTTCCGGTGTATTTTTCTCCGAGGAAGTAGACAAAAAAACATTACAAAGAAAATATTTAGGACAAGTTATCCCAACACGCGGTGCGTGGTTGGAATACGAAATCGGCTCGAAAGATTTGCTTTACGCAAAGATCGACCGTTCGAAAAAAATCTATTTATCGACCATGATCAAGGCGCTAGGATTCTCAACTCCGAAGCAAATCTTTGATCTTTTTGGTGAAAATGCTTTATTACAAAACACGCTTGATAAGGATTTAACCGCAAACTCCGAAGATGCAATGAAGGAAGTTTACTCTAAGATTCGTCAAGGTGAAACCGCCACAATTGAAGGCGCTAGATCATTTTTTGTTAGCCGTCTTTTCGACGAAAAACGCTATGATCTTGCGGAAGTTGGACGTTTCAAAATCAATCAAAAACTCGATGTTATTGTTCGTTTAAAACAATTACTTGAAAAAGGTGTTGAAACCCATCTAGCCCAAGACATCATCGATAAAACAACCGGAGAAGTTATCTTCTCAAAGGGCGACCTTGTTAATGACGCCATCATTAAGAAAATTAGTAAAAATCGTCATTATATTACGAGCCGCGTTGTCTTTGACCAAGCCTTAGAAAACGAACTTCAAATTCATCTTGATCGTGAAGCTAGAAGAGAAATCGTTTCTGAGAACATGAACGAAGATTTCATCGAAAAGATTGTTAAAAATTGTTATATCGAATCGCTTGAATTGACCCTTAATCATAATGGTGATGAAAAATACGTTAAGATGATAGGCAATAATTCATTTGAAACGGCGCTTCATATCCAAACATCGGATATCATCGCAAGTATCTCTTATTACCTTAATCTCTTTGAACGCATCGGTTCGTTAGATGACATTGACCATTTAGGCAATCGTCGTTTGCGTTTGATTGGCGAATTACTCAAAAATCAATTCCGAATTGGCTTGGCCAAAATGGAGAAAAACGTTAAAGACCGCATGTCCACCAAAGATACCAAAGATATGACGCCTCAGAATTTGATTAACATCAGACCGTTGACGTCCTCTCTCAAAGAATTCTTTGGCAGTTCGCAGTTGTCGCAATTCATGCAACAAACCAACCCACTCGATGAAATTACGCACAAACGTCGTATTTCAGCGCTTGGACCTGGCGGTTTGACGCGTGATCGCGCTGGCTTTGAAGTGCGTGACGTTCATCAATCTCATTATGGCAGAATCTGTCCAATTGAAACACCTGAAGGTCAAAACATTGGTTTGATCAACTCTTTAGCGTGTTATGTTAAAGTCAATAAATATGGTTTTATGGAAACTCCTTATTTGAAAGTTGAAAAGGAAACCCGTAGAGTCACCAATCAAATTGAATATTTAAGTGCTGATCAAGAACAAAACTTTGTTATTGCTCAAGCAAACGTAAAATTAAACGATGATATGACGATTCAAAACGATCGTGTTATCGGTCGTTTCCAAGGCGAAACTAAAATTTATGATGCCGCAAAATGCGACTACATGGACGTTTCTCCAAAACAAATTGTTTCGATTTCAACCGCTTGTATTCCGTTCTTAGAACATGACGATGCAAACCGTGCCTTGATGGGTGCGAACA
>DIJY01000030.1 GCA_002421405.1 Caryophanales bacterium UBA5632
TCTTAGATTTATTAAGACGTTTTAGTGTTGATAACGACTATTCCAACATTGAGTTATTTAAACATAAAGATTCGATGATCAATGATACCTCAAAAGCAATCGTCGTCGATTCTTCTAAATGTATTCTTTGCGGTCGTTGTGTTTCTGCCTGTGAACATTATACTGGCCTTGGGATTTTGAACTTTAACCGAAGAGGATCACAAACGTATGTCGGACCGGCTTTGTTCCATAATCTTGAAGATGCCGGTTGTATCTATTGCGGTAAATGCATTCAATCTTGCCCAACAGGCGCATTAAGAGAAAAAGATGACATTCGAGTTTTTGAAAGAGCCATCCGCGATCCAAAGAAAACAGTGATCGTCCAAGTCGCTCCATCCGTTCGTGCCGCATTAGGTGAAGAATTCGGCTATAAAATCGGGACGAACGTCGAAGGACAAATGTTTGCGGCTTTAAAAGAACTTGGCATTCATGAAATCATGGATACCAATTTCACAGCCGACCTAACCATCATGGAAGAAGGCACTGAATTCATTAACCGTATTCAAAAGGGCGGCGTCCTTCCCATGTTTACATCTTGTTCCCCTGGATGGGTCAATTATTTAGAATTATATTATCCGGAGTTTATTCCGAATTTATCGTCTTGTAAATCTCCCCAACAAATGGCTGGAGCTTTAATCAAGACTTATTACGCTGAAAAATTGAACCTTGAACCGCAAGATATCGTTTCAGTTTCAATCATGCCTTGTGTTGCCAAAAAGGCAGAAGCATTGCGTCCGGAGATGGGTCGCGATGGTTATAAAGACGTTGATATCGTTTTAACCACAAGAGAACTTGCAAGACTCATTCGCCATCGCGGTATCAAGTTCAATGAATTAGATCCCATTAAACCGTTTGGTCAGTTAGCTGAATATACGGGAGCTGCCTCGATATTTGGTGTCACCGGCGGCGTCATGGAAGCGGCCCTTAGAACCGTTACTGAAATTCTTGAAGGTCATTCAACGCCCATTGAATTTATGGATGTCCGTGGATTAGAAAACATTAAAGAAGCCACGTATAAAGTTCAAGGCATGGATGTGAATGTAGCAGTTGTTCATGGTGGAAAAGCAATTGGCGAATTCTTAGAACATTTGAAAACAACGGACAAACAATATCATTTCGTTGAATTCATGGGTTGTACCGGCGGCTGTATTAATGGCGGCGGACAACCGATTGTCACAGCTAAAATGCAAGGAAAAGTCGATGTGCGTGAAAAACGTTCGAAAGTACTCTATAACATTGATCAAAATGCGACTTTCCGTAAATCACATGAAAGTGAAGCCGTTAAAAATGTTTATGTTGAATTCTTAAAACATCCAGCTTCTCACGAAGCACATGAACTTTTACATACGCATTATAAGAAACGCGATTACTATACGAAGTTTTAATTTAAAGTGGGACTTGACGAAGCGGTCAAGTCCCCTTTCATACTTTAGGAGATGTACCATGAAAAAAATACTTTTGCTTTTTGTTTTATCTTTCATATCGCTTGTTTTATTCGGTTGTAAATCGAAAACGGAACTTAGAATCATCGTTCCATCAGGATCACCGGCATTAGCCCAACTCTATCTTCAAGAAGACACCGAAAATTATCGGGTTGATATCGTCAGTGGTGCCGATCCTTTAGTCGCCGCTTTTAATGCACTCACTCCCACGCACGATATCATTTTTGCCCCGACCAATCTTGGCGCAAAACTATTTAATTCAGGGTCAAATTACCTTTTTGCCGGAACGATTGTTTGGGGAAATTACTACTTGATTTCTAAAGATAAAACAACGTTCGATATGGCTAGTTTAGAAGGACAAGAACTCATTGTATTTGGACAAAACCAAACATCGGACATCATCTTAAGGTATTTGCTTGATGAACTGAATATCCATGTTACGATAACTTACGTCGATTCCGTTGCGAGCGCAACTGCACTCTTCATGGCGAATCAAACAAGCATTGTGATGGTCGCAGAACCATCACTCTCCACCGTCAAATCGAAAGTCTCAACGTTACAAATCATTGATTTGCAAGCAATCTATGAACAGGTCACTGGCGAATCAAGTTATCCGCAATCAGGAGTCTTTGTCTTAAACACTTTAACGAAGAATCAAGTCAATCGATTTTTACGTGATTTAAAAGATTCGATTGAATTAGCCAATGAATCACCCAGTGAAACGGGAATTCTCGCAGAACAACTCGAAATTGGCTTTACGGCATCAATTGTCGAATCAGCGATTCCAAATAGTCATTTAAATTTCACAAGTGCTATTGACTCTAAAGCAGCAATAGAGGATTATTTTAATATGATACTTGCATTCAATCCCGCACTGATTGGTAATGCCTTACCCAGTGATGATTTTTACTATCAACCTTAAGGAGTCCTTATGAAGAAAAACCTTTGGTCTATCGGAAGTGTCTTTATCCTGTTTATCATCTGGATCCTCGCTTCTACACTCATATCAAATGAAATCGTGATGCCTTCACCGTTTGCGACTTTCAAGGCTTTTTTTGATATATTGACGAAAGGGAACCATCTCGAAGCGATTGCTTTATCCCTCTTTAGACTCATCGTTGCTTTATTCTTCGCAAGTTTGGTTGGCGTTACTCTAGGAATTATCTCTGGTCTCAATACGAAAGTTAGGTATCTCCTCAGACCGGTTGTGACATTGCTTCGAACGGTTCCGGTCATTTCGATTGTTGTGATTTTGCTCATCGTCTTTGGTTTTACCATTACACCCTACCTAATCACTTTCCTGATGATCTTTCCTTTGATTTTCCAAGCCATCTCGGATGGCATCGAAAATCTTGACCAAGAACTCGTTGATGTTTTTAAACTCGAAGATGATTCATTGTGGGATGGCGTCAAATATTGTTACTTACCTTTAATTGGACCTCAAATTCGGACGGTCATGTTACAATCTGCAGGATTGGGAATTAAAGTCTTGGTGATGGCAGAATACTTATCGCAAACCCGAAATTCAATTGGGAATTCTTTATATTTAGCGAAAATTAATCTTGATTATGCTTCGGTCTTTGCTTGGACCTTACTTCTCATTATCATCGCGGTGATATTAGAACAGTTCATCCGTCGCTTTTCTTATCAAAAATCAACGATTATTTCGAGTAAAACCTACAGTAAAGAGTAATTTTATCCTAAAAATCCGCTTTATTTGTCAAGTTGTTGATAATTGATTAAAAATAGTTTAAAATACAGTATAATGAAATCCACTTTTAGGAGTTGATCCGATGAAAACGAATATTCAAGGAAATGTCATTCTCCAAAAGAATGAATCAATCCAAAAAAACTTTAAAGATTTAAAGGCTAAAGGCAAAAATTGTTCGATGATGTTAACGAACAAACGTTTGATAATTTATACCTTTGGTCCTGAAATCGAAAAGGGGAAAAAAGTCAAACGGAGAGTCATGAATGAAATCGATATTCGTTCAATCCATCGTTTTGAATTTTATTTAGAGTATCCGCGCGGAACTGGATTCAAACGTTTTATCGGATTCTTAATCGTTTTAATCTTTGGCGCCATTTTATATGGTAATTATAGCGGACTCTTAGTTGATTATGTTCCCATCGCCACTTTTTACACACTTTATATTTATGGTGGTGCTGCCTTTTTCTTTTTAATTGGGATGTTCATGCTATTTAAGACAAGAAGTTCATTGACCCTCAAAATCAAATCCGGAATGGAAGAAAAAACAACGTTACTTTTCTTTCCAACCAAGGCCAATGAAGAGGCGCTTAAATACATTGCCGGAAAAATCCATGTCGAATAAACACCTTCGGGTGTTTTTTTCTTTTTAGGGCTCTTTTTAATTGAAAAGGCGTGATATAATATATTTAACGCTGCGGAAGATCCGCAAAAAAAATTTATATTTGATGAGGAGAACTTTTTATGAAGTTGGATACCAAGAAAGTCTTTTATGTAGGCTTGGCCTTTTTTTTGATTTCACTTTTCTGGCAAACCTATGATTCCGTCATTACGAAAATCCTAATTGACAAGTTTGGTTTGAACCAAACCTGGTCAGGGGTTGTCATGGCATTTGACAATGTATTAGCTTTATTCTTATTACCACTGTTTGGAGGATTGTCAGACAAAACCAATTCCAAACGGGGAAGAAGAACGCCGTATATCATCATTGGTACCATCGTCGCAGCTTTTGCGTTTGTGGGATTGTCGTTCGCCGATAACCTTCAAACCAACATGATTGTGAATGATACCCAAATCGTTGATAAATACGAAGAATACCTTGAAGAAAAGGCTATCATGCTCGGTGGCGTTTTCAAAGGAAATGTCACAACTAGAAAAGCCGAGTTAAACGCTGAATACGAAGCGATTAATGCCCTTTACGCTGAAGGTGAATATACCTTTGAAGAATATTGGGATGCGATTGAAGTTGCCCATACAAGCTATCTTGAATGGGAAGCAGCGTTTTCGCTTGCCATTGAAAAATGGGAATTCTATAGTAACGAAGTTCTATTGGTAGAAAAAGATTTGGCTTTAGCAAATGGAAGCATTTCACAAACAAAATATGATCGTTGGAAAACAAATGTTTATTTAAAAATGGAAAATGCCATTGATAATGCGGTTGCGTATGGCGGACTGAAACAAGCAGAATATTCCTATTGGGCCGATGAGGTTTATGATGGCATTTATGATGCATCGTTATCCAAGGCCGCTTGGAATAAAACCATGAGTCAACCGGCAGTATTTATCGTGTTTGTCATTGTATTGTTCATTGCCTTGGTTTCAATGGCGACTTTCCGCTCACCGGCGGTTGCGCTGATGCCAGACGTCATCATTAAGCCCTTGCGCAGTAAAGCCAATGCCATTATTAATTTAATGGGAACCTTTGGTGGAATTTTATCCATTGTTTTATTAACGGTCTTTGCGCTTGATAAAAAATCATATGTTGATTACACACCAGCATTTGTTTCTGTTGGAATCTTAATGTTAATCTTACTCGGAATTTTCTTATGGAAAGTCAAAGAACCTAAACTCGTTGAAGAGAAGATTGCTGAAGACATCAAATACGGTTTAACCGAAGAAGATGAAGCCAAAGAAAAGAACGAATCCGTTGAAGAATTATCAAAAGATAAACGTCGTTCGCTCTTCTTGATTCTCATATCCGTATTCTTATGGTTCATTGGTTATAACGCGGTTACAACCAAATTATCCGATTATGCTCCGAAAGTATTAGGTATGGGCTTCTCGATGCCACTCCTCATCGCACAAGGTGCGGCTTTAATCGCATTCATTCCGATTGGAATCATTGCGACGAAGATTGGCAGAAGAAAAACCATCTTAATGGGTATTACGTTATTGACACTTTGTTTCGGTTCGGTTTTCTTCATTACCGAAAGCACTAGTTTCTTTATGTATATTATCTTCGCATTAACCGGTATTGGCTGGGCGACGATTAACGTCAACTCTTATCCGATGGTCGTCGAACTTTCAAAAGGTTCCAATGTTGGGAAGTACACGGGATATTATTATACCTTCTCGATGGCCGCTCAAATCTTGACTCCGATTCTATCCGGTATTTTAATGGATGCTCTCGGAAGAAAAATCTTGTTCCCCTATGCAGCATTATTTGTTGGTTTAGCTTTTGTCACGATGTTCTTAGTGAAACATGGCGATGCAAAAATCATTCAAAAAGCATCCGTCTTAGAATCCTTTGACGTTGACATGGACTAATTGAATCAATAAAAAACAATGGCGCATCTCAGAAGTTGAGATACGCCATTTTCATTATAATTTAGGTTCAAAGAATTCAAATACGGGATTCGAATAATAAAGTCTAACGCGATCAAAGTCTGCTTGTGACCTTGCTGCATAACCAATGACTAACGTTCCGTTTTTTTGCGCACGATTCAAATATTTGTTTGGCATATTATGGATGCCATAATTAATGAAGTCGGGTTTTGAAACAAGATTGACCCATAAATGCTTCAATAAGAATTTGTTGATTTTATTCATCTTGGGGTCATCTTCAAAATACTCGCTGATTTGACCGCGAATGACTTCTGGACGGTGCTTCTTGAACCAAGCAACGAATGCCGGATGGAAAGAATGCATGGCCCACTTTCCTTGATATTGATCCATTATCTCCATAAATCGCGAACAAAATAATGCTTTATCGCCATACGGTTTGAGTTCAATTAACAAAGGGGCTTTTCCATCAATCGTTTTTAAGATATCTTCAAGTTTATATATTTTCTCTTTTGTATTCAAAATTCGATAATCTTTTAAATCTTCATAATTGAGATCTTTCAAAAACAGATCGACGCCACACAACCTTTTAAGGTTTTTATCATGGAAAACGACAATTGATCCATCTTTTAATTGATTGACGTCCATTTCAATGCCATAGCCTTTGGCTATCGCATTTTTAAAAGCCGTCAATGAATTTTCGGGAACGGACTGATCAATTGTGTGAAGGCCGCGGTGCGCAAATAAACCATTTTGAATCCAACTAAGGTCTTTCATTGAATTACCTCCTCTTCACTATCACTTTCATTATAGCACTCTTCACTGAATCTGAATAAACAAAAAATACTTTTGGTTTGAATTTTTGCGTATGAGTTGTGTCTATGTTATAATAATTTTAATCACAGGAGGTTATGAGATGGAAAACTTTAAGTTTTATAGTCCAACGCAATTTGTGTTTGGAAAAGATACGGAAAATGAAGTTGGCAAACTTGTTAAAAAAGCAAAAGCGAATAAAGTATTGATTCATTATGGCGGCGGTTCGATTATTCGAAGCGGATTGTTAAGCAGGGTTGAAACCGCTTTAAAAAAAGAAAGTATTCCTTACATTCTTTTAGGCGGTGTCCAACCGAATCCGCGAAGTGGCTTAGTTTATGAAGGCATTGAACTTGTCAAAAAAGAAAAAGTTGATTTCATATTAGCGGTGGGTGGGGGATCGTCGATAGACTCTGCCAAAGCCATCGCTGCTGGCGTTTTATATGCTGGTGATTTTTGGAATATGTATGACCGCAAAGCAAGGGTTGAAAAAGCCTTGCCGGTTGGGGTCATCTTAACGATTCCAGCGGCTGGTTCTGAAGCATCTACTGCAACAGTAATCACCAAAGAAGAGGGCATGTTAAAACGCGGGATGGGCAGTGATCTCTTAAGACCTGTGTTTGCGATACTCAATCCAGAATTGACATTTACCCTTCCAACTTACCAAACTTCTGCAGGGATTGTGGATATGATGTCCCATATCTTTGAACGATATTTATCACATACAAAGGGTGTAGAATTAACTGATCGACTTTGTGAAGCAACTTTAAAATCGATCATCAACGCTGCTCGAGTCATCGTTCATGATCCCTTGAATTACGATGCAAGAGCGACGATTTGCTGGGCGGGTACGATTGCTCACAATGGATCCTTAGGCGTTGGCAGAGAAGAAGATTGGAGCACGCATGGCTTAGAACACGAACTCTCTGCGTTATATGATGTGACGCATGGAGCCGGACTCGCAGTGATGTTTCCTGCATATATGAAATATACCTTAAATTCCGATATTGATAGATATCGACAATTAGCAATAAGAGTCTTTGATGTTACAGATAATCCAGCAAATCCCAAAGCAGTTGCTTTAGAAGGAATCGCTCGTCTTGAATCTTTCTTTAAAGAGATTGGAATGCCTTTGACGTTTAAAGAGATTGGCGCAAAAAAGGAAGACATCGACAAATTATTAGAAAAGCTCGATATCAATCGCGGATTCCCGATGGGAAGTTTCCAAAAATTAACACGAGAAGACGCAAGAAGGATCTACTTATTAGCTTGTTAATATATTTACATATGATAATGAAGGGAAGTAATTTTACTTCCTTTTTTAATAAAAAATGATATTGTTTAATGATTTAGCAAAAACAAAACATATAAGTTAGCATACAAGATAATTGATATAAATTCATCAAACAAATGAATTTATATATCAAATAATTAGCAAGTTGAGTACTTTTGTATTCAACTTTTTTACTGGATGAAAACCAAGTCATAAATATTTGACGATTACGTTCGAAATTTCTTGTGAAAACCCTAACATTTTGATAAAATATAGGTAAAATAAGAGGTGAAATAATGGTAATAGGATGTGTCAAAGAGATTAAGAAATACGAAAGTCGCGTTGGTTTGACTCCAAGTGCTGTCAAAGAATATATCAACGCTGGTCACAAAGTATTAATTGAAACAAAAGCAGGAGAATTTTCAGGATTTAATGATGCTGATTATGAAAAATCAGGAGCTTCTATCATCGACAATGCAAAGGATGTTTGGGAAAGCTCTCACATGATTGTCAAAGTTAAAGAACC